>JBAXFZ010000358.1:0-4696 GCA_037139685.1 Bacteroidota bacterium | reverse complement strand
TGTTAAGAGCCGTTCGACATTGGCTGATTTCAAAGAGGTAAAACTGGCCAGGGAAGCTTTAATTGAAAAGGCCCGGCTGCTGGAGACGACCAACGGGGACCTGGAAGCATTTACCTACTCCGTTTCGCATGACCTTCGCGCTCCCCTCAGGGCCATTGACGGTTTTACAAGGATTCTCACCGAAGATTACGCAGCTCACCTGGATGAAGAGGGAATAAAGGTTGCCGGCGTCATACGTGACAACACGCAGAGAATGGGCCAGCTTATCGATGACCTGCTCGCGTTTTCAAAGCTTGGCAGGACAGAAATGCACAAAGCAAATGTCAGCATGCGGGACCTGGTGGAGGAGTGCTTGAAAGAACTTCACACCCGAAACCCGGTTTCGGAAATAGTGACAATGAACGGCAGTTTGCCGGTAACACGGGCCGACAGATCAATGATGAAGCAGGTATGGATTAACCTGTTGTCAAATGCGGTGAAATTCTCATCCGGCTCCCCCAATCCGGCCATTGACATATCCTGCACAACTGATCAGGAAAATACGGTATTTGCCATTAAGGACAATGGCGTAGGATTCGACATGCAATACCGCGATAAGCTTTTTGGGGTGTTTCAACGTCTGCACAGCCAGAAGGAATTTGAAGGGACCGGGGTCGGCCTGGCCATCGTCCACAGGATCATCGACCGTCACGGAGGTAAAGTCTGGGCTGAATCGCAGCCCGGTCACGGGGCTACATTTTATTTTTCATTAACAAATAATAACCATTCATAACCATGGACAATTCCGCACCTGTTGAGATCCTCCTGGTTGAGGACAACCCCAATGATGTCACCCTCGTCATGCGCGCGCTTAAGCGAAACAGGGTCGCCAACAATATCGAAGTGGTGGAAGATGGCGCAGAGGCGCTTGATTTTCTGTTTCAGAAGGGGAGATATGCCTCCGCTTCCGGCCCCTATCTCCCGCGGGTGGTTTTCCTGGATATTAAACTGCCCAAGATCAGCGGGCTGGAGGTCCTGAAAGAGATCCGGGGCAATGAGAAAACGCGCCAGCTGCCGGTGGTGATTGTCTCCTCATCAAGGGAGGATCCCGATATCAGCAAAGCCTACGAGCTGGGAGCCAACAGTTACGTAGTAAAGCCGGTTGACTTTGAATCCTTTTTCAAGGTCATATCCGACCTGGGTATGTACTGGCTTATCATAAACGAACCTCCTAAAATATCACTATAAACCCTTCAGCATGGAACAGAAAGCCATCAAAATCCTTTTGGTCGAGGACTCCCATGAAGATGCGGAACTTAGCAAACGGGAAGCCCGAAAAGTACTGCCCGGCTGCGAATTCCGGTTAGTTGAAACCCGGGAAACCTTCCTCACCGAACTCGGCACCTTCCAGCCTGACCTGATCCTGTCCGATTATTCAATGCCGGTGTTCGACGGTCTTACCGCATTGCGACTGGCATTGGCACATTCACCCGACACCCCGGTGATCATCGTAACCGGGTCGGTAAACGAGGATACCGCCGTCGACTGTATGAAAGCCGGTGCCTCCAATTATGTGATAAAGGAACAGATGAGGCGGCTGGGGCCCGCCATACTTCATTCGCTGGCGGAGAAAAAGGAGAAGATAGAACTTAAACAGGCAGAAGAGGCTTTAAAGGCCTCGGATAAACGCTTCCGGAGTTATATTGAACATGCCCCCGATGGCGTCTTTGTAACTGATGAAACCGGTAAATTCCTGATGGTGAACGAGGCAGCATGCCTGCTGACCGGCTATTCACAGGAGGAACTCCTTGAAATGAATATCAGTGACCTCGTTTTTCCCGAGGATATCGGGGATGTGCAGATCAGTTTCAAAACCGCAGAGGAAACCGGGCGCTCATCCATTGAAATACCCTACAGAACCCGCGACGGGAAGAGAAAAGTATGGGTTGTGAAAGCTGTAAAACTCGGGGATGACCGTTTCCTGGGGATCACGCATGATATTACGGTCCAGAAGAATGTGGAAGAAGCCCTGAAAAAAAGCGAAAACCGTTTCAGGGAACTGTTTGAAAATGCCCCCATGGCCTACCAGTCATTGAATAGCAATGGAGAGTACATTGACCTGAACCAGGAATTGTGCAACCTGCTGGGATACAGCGAATCTGAACTCCTTGGGAGCTCTTTCGGCAAACTGTGGACACACGAGACCACCAGCCTTTTTCCTGAGAAGCTGCATTGCCTGATAAACGAGGGTCATATCAGCGGTGAGCTTTCACTGGTTAAAAAAGGAGGCGATGTGATAACCGTTTTGCTGGAAGGCAGGACACAGACTGATAAAGACGACCATTTCCTGCGGACCCATTGCATCCTGGTTGATATTACGGCCAGGAAGAAGATGGAGGCAGAACTTATTGAGGCTAAGGAAAAAGCAGTTGAAAATGACCGCCTAAAAACGGCCTTTCTGAACAATATCTCCCATGAAGTGCGCACACCACTGAACGGAATCATGGGATTCAGCAGTTTGCTTAATGATCCGCTCTCAACCCCCGGTGAACGCGATTATTATGTAAGGATCATCAACCAGAGCGGTGAACGGCTGGTAAGCGTGATAAACGACATTATCAGCATGGCGATGCTTGAGACCAAGCAGGAGACAACCAGCGAAAACCGGTTTGACCTGCTGCGCCTGATGAATGAAGTATTTACTACATTTCAGCCCAGGTTTGGCATCTTTGAGGTCTATTTCAACTACAGGCCGGGAATTTCCCCCGCTCAGGCTCTTATCATTTCTGATGAATATAAAATCAGGCAAATTCTCAACAACCTGATTGGCAACGCACTGAAATTTACATCTAAAGGAAAAGTTGAATTCGGCTGCACTGTCGACGGTCCCTGGCTCACCTTCTTTGTGAAGGATACGGGGATTGGCATTGACCCCGGCGACATAACCCATATCTATGAACGGTTCTGGAAATCGCAGCCCAACGGCAGCAAAATGTTTGAAGGGACCGGTCTTGGCCTGGCGATATGCAAAGCCTATGTCGAATTGCTGGGAGGCAGGATATGGGTCGATTCAGAGCCAGGGGTTGGCTCCACCTTCTGGTTTTCAATTCCTTACAGGCGTGGGACAGAACAACCTGAAGAGAAGCCCCTGCAGGTACAACAGGAAAAATCCGGGGAAAAGGCCGGCAGGACCATCCTGGTTGCCGATGATGAATATGACAATTACCTGCTGCTCGAGATTATCCTGCAAAAACACAACTACCGGCTGATTCATGCATGGAACGGAAAAGAGGCGGTTGATGAATGCAGAAAAAATCCTCTCATTGACTTCATCCTGATGGACCTCAAAATGCCGGTGATGGACGGACTGGAAGCCACACAGGAAATCAAGGCCATGCGGCCCGGCCTCCCGGTGATCGCCGTAACCGCATATGCCATGAGCGGGGATGAGAGCATTGCACTGACTGGAGGATGTGACGGCTACCTGTCAAAGCCGGTGAAAAAAGAGGTGCTGCTTGAAAAACTGAAGCAGCTCGGGCTGCAATAAATTTTATGCCGCAAAATAGCAGACTCTGAATGTCCGTTATCTTATGAACATGCGCCTGAAACTCTCTATCCCGGGTTCAGCAAACCACATCAAAAAATTACCAGCAAGATGGACCAGGTATATATCACAGACAGGTTGTTTGAAAAGACGGACTTTTCAGCCAATGGCATTGAAAAAGGCGATTATGACAACTGCACTTTCAAAAACTGCAATTTCTCTGAAGCCGATCTGTCGGCCATAAAATTCTCAGACTGCACCTTTACCGGCTGCAACCTGACCATGGCCAGGATCGCCAAAACCTCCTTCAGGGAGGCCCGGTTCAACTCCTGCAAACTTCTTGGATTGCATTTCGAAAACTGCAGTGAATTCCTCTTTTCGGTCGATTTTGAAGACTGCAACCTGAACCTCTCCTCCTTCTTCAGTCAAAAAATCAGGAACACCCGCTTTAAAAACTGCAGTCTCCATGAGGCTGATTTCACCGAATCGGACCTTACGGGTTCGGTTTTTGAGAACTGCGACCTGGCCAGGGCGACATTTGACCGGACCCTGCTCGGAAAAACCGATTTCAGGACTGCCTTTAACTATTCCATTGATCCTGAAAAAAACAGGATCCGGAAGGCCAGGTTCTCGGCAGCAGGGATTGCAGGACTCCTGGACAAATATGATATTGTAATTGAATAGGCTGTTTTGCTGTATTGATTATCCCCGGGGATCAGCTTTCAGCGGCATCTTGGCCATCTGGTCGACATTCATGCTCGGGAAACCGAACTCCTCCACGATCTTTCCCTTGACCAGGTAAACCCCGTCGCCGCGAAAAGGGTATTGGGTAACTGCCTTCGGGAAGTGGACCGTGTCGAAAAAACGGCCATTTACATCGATAAAGGTGCCGAAGTGCATCCACTCCTTTTTAATCGTTTTCACATACTTGATCGTAACCAGCAACCCCAGCATCCGGATGGTTTTTCCCACATTTGCAGCCATCTCGTGGGCGAGGACATCACCCCTGAACTTTGTCTCCAGCAGGTCGAAATAACTGTAAGTTACCGGGAATCCAAGCAGTTCTATCTCATCATACACATCGGTGAGGATATTCTGCTCCAGTACGGGAAGGTCAAGCCGCCTGGCAGGGGCCGAACCGAACATTGAACACTGCACATGCAACGGCTGTCC
>JBAXFZ010000357.1:0-4720 GCA_037139685.1 Bacteroidota bacterium | reverse complement strand
GCAACCTGGATCATCACCTTGTCGGCAACGCCTGCGGCAACCATATTCTTGGCAATATGACGGGCTGCGTATGCGGCCGAACGGTCAACCTTTGAAGGATCTTTCCCTGAAAAGGCGCCGCCGCCGTGGGCTCCGTGCCCGCCGTAGGTGTCCACGATGATTTTACGCCCGGTGAGGCCGGTATCGCCGTGAGGACCGCCGATGACAAATTTACCGGTTGGGTTCACGAAAAGTTTATAATCACCCTGGAAGAGTTTCTGGATACGGGCCGGCAGGGTTTTCTTCACCCGCGGGAAGAGGATTTTCTCAATGTCCTCCCTGATTTTATCCTGCATGCTCTTTTCAGCTATTTTTTCTTCAACGGCTGAATGGTCTTTAGGCTTTACGAAATCGTCGTGCTGGGTGCTTACAACAATGGTGTCGATGCGTACCGGGTTTCCATTGTCGTCATATTCGATGGTGACCTGTGATTTACTGTCGGGACGGAGATACTTCATCTGTTTTCCTTCGCGACGGATTTCTGCAAGTTCCTGCAGCATGATATGGGCAAGTTCCACCGACATGGGCATAAAGTTGTCCATTTCGCGGCAGGCGTAACCAAACATCATCCCCTGGTCGCCGGCACCCTGTTCCTCTTTTTTCTCGCGGACAACGCCCTGGTTGATATCTTGCGACTGTTCATGTATTGTCGAGATAACCCCGCAGGAGTCACAATCGAAGCGGTATTCGGCCTTGGTGTAGCCAATCTCCCTGATCACGCGGCGGGCCGTCTCCTGGACGTCAACCCAGCCCTGGGTCCTGACCTCGCCGCCGCAAACGACGAGACCGGTAGTGACAAAGGTTTCACATGCAACTTTGGACTCGGGGTCCCAGCGCATAAATTCATCGAGCAATGCATCACTGATCTGGTCGGCAACTTTATCCGGATGTCCTTCTGAAACGGATTCCGATGTGAATAAATATCCCATGAAATGTGGTTTAAATTTGGTTATAAATTAGTTACGATTTACGATTCCTGATTTACCGAAAAGGTAAAACTGAACCGGTGTTGATTAAAAATCGTTTGTTAAACTCTGTTAAAGCAGGTGATTTGTGATTGAAGGAAGGAAAATTTGTTTTAGCATTTTTTTCCAGTGGTTGCAATCATTCAAATCTGTCCACTACTATTTTGCAAAAATAATAATTTTTTTAAACCGGCCCGCTGATTATTTTTTCGTGAGCTCCTGGAACACCTCTTCGAGTTTCTGCTCTTCGCGGTGCAGCGAGAGAACCGTAAATTTATTGTCGACGGCAAACTGGAAGATGGCCGGGCGGATATCGGAAGAGGTGTCGCCATAAAGATGCCAGACACTGGAGGCTGTAACCGCGGTATGAGAGGCTGGATGCTGGATTTCAATTACTCCCGCGATCTGTTTCAGGAACCTGTGCTCAACCGGTGTCGCAAATTCAACGCGCACCAGTACCTTTGATGTGGCCAGGTGCTGGAGATTGGTCGTTGAATCGTCTGCAATGATGCGCCCGTTGTGAATGATAATTGCCCGGTCGCAGATGGCCTCCACCTCCTGCATGATATGGGTTGACATCATCACAGTTTTGGTTTTCCCGACTTCGGTGATCAGGTGGCGGATCTCCATCAGCTGGTTTGGGTCAAGACCCGAGGTGGGCTCATCGAGGATCAGCACCTCCGGGTTGTGTATCATGGCCTGGGCCAGGCCTACACGCTGCCTGTAACCCTTTGAAAGAGCGCCGATCTTCTTATGCTGTTCTCCCTGGAGCCCTGTCATCTCTATCATTTCGGATACCCGGCCGGCAACATTTCCCCTGATCTGGTGGGTCCCCGCAATAAAACCCAGGAACTCCCTTACATAGAGGTCGAGGTAGAGAGGGTTGTTTTCGGGGAGATAGCCCACCTTCCTGCGCACCTCGATCGATTGTTCCATCACATCAAAGCCGCACACCGAAGCATCTCCCGAAGTGGGAGGAATAAAGCAGGTAAGGATCTTCATCAGGGTGCTTTTACCGGCTCCATTCGGGCCGAGCAGCCCTGTAATACCACCCGGTTTGATTTCGAGTGATACGGCATCCAGCGCCTTTTGGGTGCCATAGATCTTGGTGATGTTGGTAATGCTGATCGACATAAAAAGCTGTGGTTGGAAATGGTCTGCAAAGGTATGCATTTTACCTTTACACCCCGCTATTTCGCCACCTCGCTGCCTCGCAATTTCGCTACATCGCTACCTCGCCACCTAACTCCCATTCGCCAGCCTTATAAACCCCTTCAGGTGCTCCCCGATCTTCCCGGCCAGGAAATAGGGGAGATTCAGCAGGAAGAATTTTTTCCCGCGGAGGGTTTGGGTTTGCTGAACGGCCAGCTTCCCTGCATAAAGCCTGACGGCATAAGAGTGGGGCGCTAAATCGATAAACTGGTGCAGCGACCTGAGTCTTCCGGGTTCCCCCGAACGCACTACAACCGGGATAAGCAGGTCGTCATACCGGATCACGAAATCAACCTCCGCTGTTGACTGGGCCTTATGACGGGTCCAGAAATGCAGGGAGGGTGCCTCCTGTTTATATGGTGCCTCCTGTTTATATACGGGGGACTGCTCCCCGGGAGAGGAACCATGAGCCGTCAACTGCCGGTTTTGCAGGCCCGCCGTTGCCAGGATCTCCTGCCCCACCACCTGCCTGGCGATCTGCCCTTCGAAAATGGCGTTCATGTCGTGTGACTGGAACAGCGGTTTCTGAATTCCTGAGAAGTAGTTGACAAGCCCGGTATCAAGAAGCTGCAGCCTGGGGAACCTGGTTGGATCGGATGCAAGCGGCAGCACAGTTGATGTTCCCGGATAGACAAGCTGAAGGAAAAAGGCCCGTTCAAGTGAATTGAAGGCCTGCCCGATCTCCCGGCTGCCCTTCTCAAGGTTCCCGAAACGGTTAAAACTGATCCGGGTGGCGGCAAAGGGATATGTATTCTGAAGCACTTCCGCTGCCAGGTCGCGGCTCCTCGACCCTGCCGTAACATCCGTCAAGCCCTGGATGAAACGCTCCTCGGTTTCTTCATAAATGCGCCTTAACCCTGCTAATTGGCGGCTGGCGGCATATTCACCCGTTATTTCAGGCATTCCGCCGACCAGGGAATAGAGATGAAAGTAATGAAGGAGTTTCTCATAGGCATAATAGGGAACCGGAACCTCCCGGAAGGCCTCCAGTGCGGCAGGATCCTCCATCAGCGGCAGGAATTCCTCAAAAGAGCAGGGATAAAGAAAACAGGGCTGCATGCACCCGTTTTCGGCGTCAGTCAGCTGGGCTGCCTCCGGGGTAAGGATGGATGAAACCGCAACAATAAACGGCCCTTTCGTCACTGACTTCTCCTCCATTTTCGCCTCCTGCCGGGTTGGCCGGTTGCCCTCCCGTCCGCCTGTAAGTTGCCCTGCTCCACTCTCGCTTCTTCCGTTTAGAAAACTGCTGACCCATTTTGCCGACTGGGGGCATTTGCCGATTTCATCAAGCACGATCAGGGTTCCGCTGCCGCGGAGATCGGCACCTTTTAGAAAGCTAACGGCTTGCAGCGTTTCTTCGGGAGATACTTCAAAATTAAAGATGGCGCGGTCGGCAGATGTCTCAAAATCGAGATGGATCAGGTTGCTGTATTTAGCTGCAAATTCCCTGATAAGCGTCGTTTTGCCGACACCGGCGGCTCCCAGCAGGCAAAAGGGTTTGCTGCGGGAAAGATGGTTGATTAGCAGTCGGTTGAACATAGATTAAATGCGAAATACGAAATTCGAAATGCGACGCAATCACGAACACCCGGGAAAAATGAAAATGATTGTGAGTAAATTGCGAGATGGAGGCCGGGGGTTTGGTCCTGGTGTGATGGATGGTTCATTTGTCACCTTTCCTTATATGTTGCACGATGAATTTCAGGTCGCTGTAGGTAACGCTGTTCCCCATCCCTTTTTTGACCTCGCCGGGGGTCATCCGGGTATTTCCCCCTACGAATTCACAGACCCTCCGCAAGGTTTCAGCTGAAACAAAACGGGTGACCTCCAGTTCTCCCGTCCCGACATAATGGGCCAGGTGACCTTCGACGGTGCCGGCTGTAGGTTCCTTTCGGCAACGATTTCGGCAACCGTTTTCCCCGAAACAAACATGTCATAACTTATCCCGGGTGAGTCTGTCTTCTCCTTCTTAACCGCAGGCCGGGGCTCAGCGATTGATTTCTCCTTCCCTGCAACGACAGGGATTTCAAACTGGGCGGCAACTATTTCATGGCTGGCGCAGAATTCCTTTACGATGCGCACAATGTCGGGGCCATACTGTTTGATCTTGGCCTGGCCGATCCCCTTGATGCCCTTTAAGGCGGGCAGGGTGGTTGGCAGTTTTTGCATCAGTTCCTGGATCGACTTCTGCGGCAGGATCATATAGGTAGGAATGCCGAATTCTTCGGCCAGGTTGTTTCTCCACCGTTTAATCGCTGTGTAGAGATCAGGGTGGATGATGCTTTTCGAAAACTGGAGGTAATCCTGTGTCTTTTGCCTGGATGTGGGGCGGAAGTCGACTTCGGCTGCCGATTTTGCCCTGATATAGGAGATGGTGCCTATCCCCTTTTCACAACAGTTCAGGCAGGAGGTCCTGATGAAAATCTCCTTCTGGAATCGCTCCAGTGATTCGTTCAGCAGCTTCTTAACTGCCTTGTTGTCGGTTTCGAGGCTTACCTCCTCCA
>JBAXFZ010000356.1:0-4747 GCA_037139685.1 Bacteroidota bacterium | reverse complement strand
GTAAAACGAAGAACCTTAGCCAATCAAATTTCAACTAAATAATGGACAACCTCTTTTCTTCCCAGGAATTCAGGTTAATTTATATTTCGTAACCTGGTTTTACAGGGTTGAGCCGGTCTCCAGGATAATCATTCCGATCGGATTGTCATACCTGGTCTTTACTATCATCAGTTATCACCTTGAAATCAAAAGGAAGAATATTGATCACGAAAGGCATTTCGGCTACTTTTCATTATACCTCCTGTTTTTCCCACGTATCGCGCAGGGGCCCATAGAACGGCCACAGAAACTGATGCCCCAGCTACGCGAATTCCATTCCTTCGATTATGGTTTGGTGACAAAGGGGCTGAAATTGATTTTATGGGGATATTTCAAGAAGCTTGTGATAGCCGACCGGCTTGCAATCTATGTAAACGCAGTATATAACAACAGCGCACAACATAACGGGACCACCTTCATGTTAGCAACAGTCTTTTTCGCTTTCCAGATTTACGCAGACTTCTCGGGATATACCGATATCGCCCTTGGTTCTGCACAACTCTTTGGTATCAGGCTTACCAGTAATTTCAACCGTCCCTATCTCTCCACTTCGATCAAGGAATTCTGGAATCGATGGCATATAACGTTCTCAACCTGGCTGCGAGATTACCTGTTTCTTCCAATCGCCTTTTATTTCTCAAAAAGAATGAAGAAAGATCGGTATCTTTATATTCCGACCGAAAAATGGATCTATCTGTTTTCAATCATGATAACCTTTGTAATCTGTGGTGTATGGCATGGTGAAGGTTGGACATATTTGGTGTGGGGCTTTCTTTTTGGCATCTACCTCTCCTATTCAAACTGGACAGACAAACTGCAGAAAAAAATAAGAAAGCGTTTCCATATCAAGAAAACCTCCGGTTTTTATATCACATATAAAATCCTTGTGACTTTTATCCTTGTGTCGTTTACCTGGGTTTTCTTCAGAGCAAATACACTAACGGATGCATTACTTATTTTAAAACGCATCCTCTCATTTAAAGGGCCGCTCTTTCTTGACAGAACAACTATAATATATGGTATTGTCGGGATTACCGTTCTGATTCTGGTCGAGATTATGCAGGAATTCGGGCACAGGAGTACTGGTTTATTTAAAGCAGCTGGTTGGAAAATGGAGTACCTGGCCTACATTACAGTTTTATTTCTCATTCTAACACTGGGGGTTTTTGACGGAGGCCAGTTTATCTATTTTCAGTTTTAACATGAATTATGTTTAAATCAAAGAATAAGTATTTACGGTTTGCGGCAAATGCGATCATTTTCCTCCTGGTTGTTTTTATCATCGACCAGGTGCTGGGAAGAACCTTACGGCATTATTACTTCACATCAACTTCAGGTGAAAATTACCGGACCACTTACGCTTTGGACAGTACTAACGCGGATATTATAATCCTGGGTTCTTCCAGGGCAAGTCATCATTATGTTCCAAAAATAATAAAAGACAGTTTAGGGTTGAGTTGTTACAATACAGGCAGGGATGGAAATTTTCTATTATTCAACTTTGCTGTTTTTAAGTCAATTGTAAAGAGATACAGCCCGAAAGTCGTTATTTTAGACCTCAACCCCTTCGAGCTGTATGAGGCAGCCAACTCCTACGACGGGCTGTCCACCTTGTTACCCTATTACTGGGACAAACCGGAACTGCGAGGCATCATTGAGCTCAGAAGCAGGGTAGAAAGGTACAAGATGCTCAGTGCCGTCTACCCGTTCAATTCGAAGATACTGGCAATTCTGAAAGGGAATCATGGCTCAGATAAAGATAATAATTCGAACGGGTACCTTCAACTAACGGGATCGTCGGTGGAAAAAAATAAACCGGGAGTTGAACCTCTGGAAAAAGGTGAAGTCGATCCGAATAAGTTGGCGGCAATCGTTTCCATGGCAAACGAATGCAACCAAAAGAACATCCGGTTTATAGTGGTCCAGTCACCTAAATATTTAATTTCGAGACAGGAGAAGGAACATGAGTTGGTTAATACCCTGAAAAAACAATGTCATTTCATATACTGGGACTTCTCAAATGAACCTGTTTTCAGAAACAACCCTGCCTTTTTTAAGGACAGGTTGCATTTAAATGATGAAGGTGCCGGTTTGTTCACCAAGATGGTTGCTGTGAAAATAGCCCGGTCAAAGATTGTAAATATGGATTCAAAGAACGTTATCTTAAAAAAAAAATCATTGAACAGGTTGTAGCGCTGACCCCATTTTCTTCAACTTTTTACTATTAAAACATGTCTTATCACCCCCCCATTCTGATATTAAAAAGCGCAAATATCCCAAACCGACAAAAATTTGAAAAAAATAATACCATTAATAAAATCAAGGATTGATCCCATTTTAGCCTCGAATACAAGGCTGCGTATTGCAAGAGGTGCAATATGGGGCACGGTTGGCACAGTAGCTACCCGAAGTGTTACGATCCTTCTCTCTTTTGCCCTGGCAAGAATACTTGGAAAAGACGGGTTCGGAGAATATGGCATTATCAATAGTACAGCTGCGATGATAAGTGGCTTTACAGGATTGGGAATCGGCGTTACCGTAACAAGGTATGTTGCAAGCCTGAGGGCCAGGGAACCAGAGAGGGCAGGAAAAATCATTGGATTATCCTCTATTATAACCTGGTTCAGCGCCCTGCTGTATGGAGCTGTCTTTATTTATTTCGCACCCTGGCTGGCTAAAACAACCCTGGCTGCACCCCACCTGGCTCCCATGCTGCAAATCAGTGCCATTTCCATTGGGTTAGGAGTCGTAAACAGCGTCCAGGTCTCTACACTTACCGGCCTGGAAGCATTTAAAGCATCTTCAATACTAAGCACAATTTTCGGGATTGTACAATCTGTGCTGGTGATTGTGTTTGCCTGGTATGCGGGGGTTAAAGGAGCTGTAATTGCCCTTGCTCTGGCATCTTCTTTAACTGTTATCGCCTATTATGTCTTTTCAAGGCGTGAACTTAACAATGCAAAAATCAGAGTCACAATAAAAGAAGCGTGGAGTGAATGGCGGGTTCTTGTAAAGTACAGTCTCCCGGCATTTCTTGGCACAATAACGGTCGGCCCGGTAATTTGGGCATCAAATGCCTTGCTGGCCAACCAGCAACACGGCTATGGTCAATTGGGGATATACAGTGCAGCCATGCAATGGGATGCCGTTGTGCAATTCTTTCCGGGACTGGTTTTTACCGCCGTTCTGCCGGTAATGTCAGACCTGTATGGAAGAGGTGATAAAAAAGGCAGCATCGATCTTATGTGGAAAATGATGAAATTCACAGCGTTTATTGTGATCCCGATTGCAAGTATTGTCTCCCTCTTAAGTCCGCTGATCATAAAAGGCTATGGATCATCATTTTCCGGCGGGCATATGGTCATCGTAATAGTTGTATTCACAACTGTTTTATCATCGATTTCGACGAGCCTGGGGTTTTTTATTGCAGCTGCAGGTAGAATGTGGATCCTGTTTGCAATAAATACGGCATGGGGTATTTCATTTATTCTTTTCAGCTTCTACATGGTTAAGTGGGGAGCTGAAGGCATCGCCGGAGCCAAGTTCTTGGCCTATGCACTGCATTTTATCTGGTCTTTTGCCATTTGCGTTATTTTCAGCAGGAAACTCAACAGGGATCACAAATCACTCCTGCCAGTCGCGCCAGCCTGATCATCAGGCTGATTTAAACGGGTTGAAACATGCTAAAACCTGCCAATTGGGTGTAACAGATTGTATAATTCAAAAATATACATTATGGACCTAGTATCGAAATTGAAAAAATACGGAATAAATGGAATTTTCAGTGCCGTTTCCCAAAAATTATTCCATACGGAGGTAATGAAATTTCACTATTTGAAAAGCACAATAGAATATGAATTTCTTCAGCAGGAAGTCAGGAATATTGATTTAAACATCCGTGAACTCACCTATGATGATTTCCTGTTGGGAGATAAAAACATCTTTCATGGCAAAAAGATGGAGGTAATTAAGCAACGCTTTGCTGATCCAACATATAAAGGTTATGGAATTGTCGAAGATGGTCTGTTGATCTATTCTGCGTGGATTTCAATGAAGAAACTGGGATTGCCGGTAAAATCAAACTATTTGCTGGAGAGCAACGAGGGTTACCTGGAAGATGATTATTGTCACCCGTCGTTCAGGGGACGGGGAATTCATGGGAAGGTCAATCTTTACAGATTAGCAAGGCTCTATGAATTCGGAAAGACCCAGTGTATCGTAATTATTCTGGATGGAAACACGCCCGCTATCAAAGCCCAGATAAAATTAGGAGCTCAGGACCTGGGATGTTTCTATGCAGGAAAGGTATTCGGGATCCCCTTTGTCGCACTTAACAAGAAAAAATATGCTGGTTGACAGACAAACATTCTTTAAATCGCAACGACGGCTGCAGAAGGTACCATTTAATCAAACAGAAGAATGGTTTGACAAATGTGGCTACAATGAAACGGTTTGCAAATTTTTTATTGATGACCCTAATGATCCGCAGATCGGCTGCTGGGGTACCTCTTTTAAACGGCGGCTTATTGGTAAGCATTTAATTATTGCCGGTGAAAGCTACCTGGATACCATTACGACCCAGCACTTGCGCGATTTCTACAAAGAAATTATTTCGTACGGCTTCAGCATAATTGAAATTACAGCATTCCGCTTTTATGATACAAAATTCGAGATCGGTATCCGCCGGGCAGGATTTCTGCGACCGATG
>JBAXFZ010000355.1:0-4758 GCA_037139685.1 Bacteroidota bacterium | reverse complement strand
GGCGTTCCGGATTTCATCGAGGCTTGGCATTAAGCTTCAGAAAGGAGTTTATGCCGCGGTTTCAGGGCCAACCTACGAAACACCTGCGGAATACAAATATATACGTACGATCGGTGCTGATGCTGTAGGCATGTCAACGGTACCCGAGGTCCTCGCCGCCCGCCACATGGGGCTGAAGTGTTTTGCGGTTTCAATCATCTCCGACCTGGGAGTTCCCGGGAAAATCGTCACGATCACACACAAACATGTAATTGATGCCGCAGCGGCCGTAGAGCCACTGATGACCAGGCTTATCAGGGAGATGCTCACTACCTGACCGTCAATTCACCGAGATATCCAGGATTTTAATTTTCCATCTGTTCCCGATCCGGCAGCGCTTCCGATCGAGTGAGAGTGATAACAGCCCCGCGCCAAGCATAGGGCCAGATACATACACGAGATCAGGTGCAAGTACCCTTTCATGGTTTACCAGGTGGTTGATCACAATGATCCCGCAAATAGCTGCACTTCCGATAACCAAATATTTACCTAATTTCCTGGGGAATTCGAAGCGTTTGTAAACCGATTTGATTTCGCTGATGCGGACATCGAATGGTCTCATTTGATTAACCGCAATTACGCTGTCCTGGATTGACCACAACTTCCCGGCCAGCAACGTGTCCTGTTTTGACACCCTGATTCTGAAATAGTTTCCTTCGTGGTAAAAGTATTTTTGGCCGGTGCCTATTTTCTCAACCAGCAGGGTCTTTTGCGAATACCCCATACAGGTGATCAGGCAAAAAACAAAAAGAGCCAGGCTTTTTTTCATCTTTTAAAATAGAACAGTAAATGTAATAAAATTTGGTAATTACTTACCTTTGTGGTCCTCATGAAAAAAAAAATAATTTTCTTTTTTTTTCTACTCCTGTTCCTTCGTTGCAGCAACGATGCCAGCAGGTCATTGCTTTCCATCCCCGATACCGCGCCAAAGAAAGGAATGCCCGCCTCCATGCCTCCCGCTGATTCCCGGAGTTTCCCACTTTCCAACCGTGATGCTTCAGAACACAGGGCCGTGCATAAAGGGAAAAGAGGAAAAAAACTGTTAAAAGACCATGAAGAACCCAGGATACCTGAAATCACTGCAGAAAAAAGAGACTCATTGTTTATCAGGAGATTGCTTTTTCTCAGGGCCAGCCGCCTTGAACCAGACATGAATGAACCTGTCAGCAGGAGGTTCCTCTTTTTACCTCTTGAAAACCAGCTCCCAGCTTCGATGATCACCTTAAGCGGTGAATCATTTCTATCGATAAATTTCGACAATGACCTGCTTGATTATACCGACAGGTTTTATACGAATGGCATCAAAATCGACCTGATAACCCCCGAGCTCCGCATGAACCCTTTGGGAAAACTTATGATTCCGTATTGGAGTGGAGGAAAGAATTATTATGGAATTACGGTGGTTCAAAACATGTACACCCCGTCATCCACGAAAAACGGGGGAATTCTATACGGAGACCGGCCATATTCAGCCTATCTCTATATCGGCAGTTTCAAAATCACAATGGATCCTGACCATAACTTCAGCCAGACCAGTGAACTCGACATCGGGATTATCGGCCCCAAATCATTCGGAGAATGGGTTCAGCGTTCATTTCACAGGAGTGTTCCTACCAACCATGAACCGTTGGGTTGGGAACACCAGATAAAAAACGACCTGGTTTTAAATTATTCCCTGAAAATGGAAAAGGGAATCTGGAAGCGGAAAAATGCAGATTTAACGGTTATTTCAGCTGCAGCGGCAGGAACTCTCTACACGAATATAAGCGGGGGCGGAGCATTCAGGGCCGGGTTGCTGAACCCATATTTCATGAACCCTGGTGTTGAGCGAAAAGACAAACTGCGGAAAACCGGGTTACGTAAATTCCAGTTTTATTTTTTCATCAAGGGTTCTGGAACGGTGGTCGGCTATGATGCCACACTTGAGGGCGGCCTCTTCAATCAAACCAGTCCATATACCTTAAAACCAAAGGAGATTTCGAGGGTTGTATTTGAGAGCAGCAGCGGTATTTCGGTTGTCCTGAACGGCTGCCGTGTCGACCTCGAACAATTCCTGCTGAGCCCCGATTTTCACAATGGCTGGTGGCATAAATGGGTGCACATATCGCTGGCTTTCGGGCTTTAGTTGTTGATAAATAAAATCCTGTCCCGGGGGGAAACTTTGCCGGATTAACTCTATTTTTGGCGCATGGAAGATAAGAATACCAGGAAGCGAACCCGGAGCAAAACCGGGCTGAATGAAACTGTTTTTGAACATGGCAAGATTCCACCCCAGGCACTTGACCTTGAAGAGGCCGTGCTTGGCGCCATGATGCTTGAAAATGACCGGTTGGCAGAGGTTATCGAGGTACTGAAACCGGAGGTGTTTTACAAGGAGAGTCACCAGATCATCTTTTCAGCCATTCAGCGGTTATTTGGCCATAATGAACCTGTGGATATTTTAACCGTTACCGAAGAGCTGCGTAAGAACGGAGAACTTGATATTGCGGGAGGACCCTATTTTATCACAATGCTCACCAATCGTGTCGCCTCCACGGCCAACATCGAATTCCACTCCCGGATTATTTTGCAGAAATTCATCCAGCGCGAGCTGATCAGGGTGTCGTCTGAAATCATCAAAGATGCCTATGAGGATACGACTGATGTATTCGACCTGCTTGACAAGGCCGAGAACGGGCTTTTCTCCATCAGCGAGGGAAGCATCGGCAAATCATACATGGATATGCAGAGCATCATCACGGAGGCCATCAAGGAGATTGCTGCGGGGAGAAACCAGGAGGGCAAGTTAAGGGGAGTGGGTTCCGGGTTCACCGAACTTGACCGGATTACCTCCGGGTGGCAGAAATCCGACCTGATCATCATTGCTTCGCGGCCGGGGATGGGAAAAACGGCTTTCGCGCTTACCATGGCGCGCAACGCTGCCATTGATTTCAAGAAGCCGGTTGCCGTGTTTTCACTTGAAATGTCGTCGATACAGCTTGTCACCCGGCTAATGTCGAGCGAAACTGAAATTCCGCAGGAGAAATTGCGCAAAGGGACCATGGAAGATCATGAGTGGGCCCAGCTCAATGCCAGGATCTCATCGCTGATCGATGCCCCGCTTTATATTGACGATACCGCTGCCCTTTCGATTTTCGACCTGCGAGCCAAATGCCGGCGCCTGAAAGCCCACCACGACATCCAGATGGTCATTGTCGACTACCTTCAGCTCATGCAGGGAAGCCAGGATACCCGCGGCAACCGTGAGCAGGAAATCAGCAGTATTTCGAGGGCACTGAAGACCCTTGCCAAAGAATTAAACATCCCTGTTATTGCCCTGTCCCAGTTGAGCCGTGCATCCGAAAAGCGAGAAAAGGCTGCGAAGCCGATCCTGTCGGATTTACGTGAATCGGGCTCCATAGAGCAGGATGCCGATATGGTAATGTTTATTTACCGCCCTGAATATTACAAAATAGATGTGGATGAAAACGGCGATTCTACTTCCGGGG
This sequence comes from Bacteroidota bacterium, assembly GCA_037139685.1. Classification (GTDB taxonomy): domain Bacteria; phylum Bacteroidota; class Bacteroidia; order Bacteroidales; family FEN-979; genus CAIVAT01. Next base: position 1,231 of record JBAXFZ010000355.1, on the reverse strand, counting down.
TGGCCGACATCATCATTGCAAAAAACAGGAACGGCCCGCTGAAGGATGTCCGTATCAGGTTTGTTTCCAAGTTTGCAAAGTTTGTTGATGCCGAGATGGAGTATACGCCGGTAAATACTATTCCCGCCAATACCTCGTTTGAAGGTTCATTCAGAACGCGTACCGTGATGTCGAAAATGGACGATGATGACAAACATGAAGTGCCCTTTTAAAATTACAGGAATTCTTATTGTATTTCTTTTTCTTTCCCTGCTTCAGACCGCACGCGGGGCCTACCTGCTTGTCCCCATGGATGAGACCCAGAAAAACCATCTCAAAGCCTATGGGATTGCCTACTGGGTTTTGAAGAAAGACGTGGAGGTAAGCTGGCTTCTGAATTACAGGGGTGGCAGTTTTATGTTCCAGTATGTCAAAGCTTTTGAACAGGAGTGCACCATCAGGGGGGTAACCTGCCAGATCATTGCCGATGCCCAGCAGGCTGCCATTCTCCAGGAGATCTCCGATCCACAGGTGAACATGGAGAATGTCAAACTGCACAAAGCCCCCAGGATCGCGGTGTATTCTCCTAAAAACAAACGTCCGTGGGACGATGCCGTTACCCTTGTCCTTGGTTATGCCGAAATCCCCTATGATGTGGTATACGATGAAGAGATCATGACAGGCGTTTTGCCGCTGTATGACTGGCTCCATCTTCATCACGAGGATTTCACCGGGCAGTATGGCAAATTCTGGGCTGCTTATAAAAACTTCCCGTGGTACCAGGAGGATGTAGCAGCACAGGAGGAAAGCGCAAAAAAACTTGGTTTCAGCAAGGTATCACAGATGAAACTGTCGGTCACCCGCAAAATCCGTGATTTTGTCGCAGGCGGAGGTTATCTTTTTGCCATGTGCTCCGCCCCCGACAGCTATGATGTTGCACTTGCCGCCGATGGTGTGGATATCTGTGATGCCATGTTTGACGGTGATCCCCGGGATCCGGATGCACAGTCGAAATTGAACTTTGCAAACTGTTTTGCCTTCGAGAACTTTGAACTTGTCACCAACCCCTACGAATACGAGATATCCTCGATCGATGTGACTGAAACACGACCGAAAAACATCATCAAAGAAAATGATTTCTTTACCCTTTTCGAATTCTCAGCCAAATGGGATCCGGTACCCAGTATGCTTTGCCAGGACCATAATTCGCTGATTCATGGATTTATGGGGCAAACCACCGCCTTTAACAAGA
>JBAXFZ010000354.1:0-4774 GCA_037139685.1 Bacteroidota bacterium | reverse complement strand
AAATGCCCCGGTCACAGCCACCATTACGGCAACACCGGCCTTTACAAACGGCGGGTTAACCTGTACCGGATCGCCGGTATCTTTCGATATCACCGTAAACCCGGTCCCAACGGTAAACCCGACTGCCAGCCAGGTATTATGCCATCTTGCAGGCACCGCTGCAGTTAATTTCACCGGCTTTGTCACGGGAACCGTTTACAACTGGGCCAATTCAAACCCCTCCATCGGCCTTGCAGCCAGCGGCTCCGGCGATATCCCATCCTTCCCGGCAACAAATGCAACCAATGCCCCGGTCAGCGCAACCATCACCGTAACACCTTCATTTACAAACGCAGGGCTTACCTGTTCGGGGAATCCCGCATCTTTTACCATTACCGTGAACCCGATTCCCACAGTCAACGTCCAGGCTGGCCAGGTGCTGTGCCATTCAGCAAACACCGCTGCTGTCAATTTCACCGGCAATGTCGCCGGAACTGTGTATAACTGGGTCAATACAAATGCCTCCATCGGCCTTGCCGCCGCAGGAACAGGCAATATCCCTTCGTTCACCGTCACCAATTCAACCCCCGCCCCTGTAACGGCAACCATTACAATCACCCCGGCATTTACAAACGGGGGAACGACCTGTTCGGGAACCCCCGCTTCATTCGATATCACGGTAAATCCAATACCAACGGTCAGCTCCGTTGCAAACCAGGTATTATGCAACCAGGCCGGCACCTCAACCGTCAACTTCTCGGGCAATGTCCCGGGAACCATTTACAACTGGGTTAATTCCAACACCACCATCGGACTGGGGGCCGGCGGAACCGGTGATATTTCCTCATTTACCGCCACCAACGCCACCAATTCCCCGGTAACCTCCACAGTTACGATAACGCCGACCTTTACCAATGCCGGCCTCACCTGTACCGGGAGTTCAACCACGTTCAGCATCACGGTAAACCCTACTCCTACTGTCAATGCAGTTGCAAACCAGGCCCTGTGCCACCAGTTTTCAACAACGGCCATCAATTTCTCGGGGTTTGTCCCCGGCACCGTTTACAGCTGGGTTAATTCCAACACCACCATCGGGCTTGCAGCCAGCGGAACAGGCAACATCGCCTCTTTTGCAGCCACCAATAGTTCTGCTTCTCCGGTCACGGCCACCATCACCGTGACCCCCTCCTTTACCAATGCGGGGGTGGTATGTACCGGGTTGGCATCAACCTTTACCATTACTGTAAATCCTTTGCCCGTCCCCTCAATCTCGGGACCGGCCGCCGTATGCCTGAACCTTCCTGCAACTTACTCAACCGAAGATTTCCAGTTCAGCTATCTCTGGAATGTGGTCTCCGGCGGGGTCATCAGTTCGGGGCAGTCAACCAGGCAGGTTGATGTGCTGTGGAACACAATCGGAACGCACACCATCACAGTCAACTACACCGACCAGCATGGCTGTACGGCCGTTTTGCCAACATCCAGGCAGATCGTTGTCAACTCACTGCCCAGCCCCACAATTACCGGTGCCACTACCGTTTGTGCCGGCGATACCAAAACATACCAGACCCAGGCCGGGGCCCAGTCCTATTCATGGACCCTGCCCGCTTCCGGGATTGTCATCGTTTCGGGCGGACAGGCCAACGACGACCAGGTCACCATCAAATGGAACGTTGCCGGCGTTTATAACATCAGCGTCAACTATATCATCGGAACCGGCTGTACGGCACCGGCCCCGACAAATTACGGGGTTACCGTCAATGCGCTGCCCGCGCCGCAGATCACCGGGTCATCTCCCGTTTGCGCACTTTCAACACACAATTATGTGCTCACGCCTGTTGTCGGGGGGCATCTCTACAGCTGGACCGTGTCGGGCGGCACCATCATTGCCGGGCAAAGTGCAAGCACCGTCCAGGTCTCCTGGGGCGGCCCGCCGGCAGGTTCGCTCAACCTTACCGAAACGATCGGCTACCCGGGCATCTCCTGTTCAGCCCCCGCCGCAACCTTCCCGGTTGTGCTAAACCCATGGCCGGATGCGGCCGGCTCCATCACGGGGCAGAACTCCGTTTGCAAGACATCAACCTATACCTATGCCGTTCCGTCGATCGCCAATGCAACCTCATACCAGTGGCTCTATGGCGGAAGCGGCGTCACCATTACCAATAACGGGAATTCCACAATCTCCGTAACCTTCTCGGCAACGGCCACCAGCGGGGCGCTCACCGTAAAGGGAGTCAACGACTGCGGAAACGGGCTGGTGTCGCCACCGCTCAACATTGCCGTTCATAACCTGCCCGAGGTGACTTTCGTGCCCTGTTTCGACATCTTCACCACCTCATTTGCCAAAAAGATAATCCTGCGCGGGGGAACACCCTACCTGGCCGGGCAGGGGGTCTATGCCGGGAACAGGGTCAGCCTGAACCCGCTCACCGGCTTCTATGAATTTGACCCTTCGGGGGCCAGTGCAGGCAGCTACTTCATCACCTACACCTTCACCAATACCTTCGGATGCCTTGCTTCGGCACCGTCGGTCACCATCACGGTTCAAAACAACCCCTTCAGCTGCGGGGGAAATGTTACCGACGTCAGGGATGGCAAAATTTACAAGACCGCGTACCTCTCAGGCCGCTGCTGGATGACCGAGAATCTTGCCTACGGAACATCGCTGGTATCGCCGGGAACTCCCCAGACCGACAACTGCATCCCTGAAAAATACTGCGCTCCCACCGATGCCGCCTGTTCAAAATATGGCGGCATGTACCAATGGGACGAGGTGATGGATTATGCCGTGGATCCCGGTTCAAAGGGAATATGCCCCCCCGAATGGCATGTCCCCACCGAGGTGGAATGGCAATCCCTGATCGACAACCTGGTCACCGGCATCGGATTCCCTGCTTCCAACGCCATTGCAGGATCGACATTAAAAGACCTGCTGATCACGGATGGATTTCACGGCATTACACCCGGGTTCAACTACAACGACAACTACTGGGCATTCACCTCGGGAACCCTTACAGGGACCCTGTTCTGGACTTCGTCGGTAAACGGCGCCTCCCAGGCGATATCCCGCGGCCTCAACATCTTCAACCCCAGCATCGCACACTATGCAGGCAGCAGGGGGAATGCACTTTCGTTACGGTGCATCAAAGACTGAACCTTATAAAATCTGAAATATGAAATCCGAATTTTCGGTTTGCTGCTTTCCCTTCGGAAATTCCTCCTGATCCCGGGAAAGGGCCAGTGATGCCCACCGTGACGGTCTACCCCATAAATTGCCCGTAATCACACATGTTACAGGTTCCCCAAACAAATTGTATGGGCAATACCCTAATACTGAGGTCAGGCGTATCGCAAAAATCCATACCTTTACCGTTTAGTTTTTGTTGCTTTGCGAATACCCCGTTTGGGTTAACACTGTCCCTTCCATGCACAGACCGTTATCTTTTTTTTCCTCTAAAACCAGAACCGGCTTTTTCCCTTTTCGCTCATTTTCACTTTTATCAAAAATACTCCCGGGACTATTGACATTCATTATAATGTATGTCAATGTTAATGGCAGTCCGGTTGTTGGAAACACACGGGATGTTGATTTACAAATCATTACTCCCGCAGCTGACAGCGTTTCCTGTGACAAGCTGCCGGAGAATCCTGTATTCAAATTTGCACGGTTTGATCATTCGGAACCAGGTTCTGATTATTATTATGTCAGGTTATCCATGTATCAATCGGAATTTGAGAGGTTCTATTTTTATAATAAGGCCGGTGACCTGGGTATTTTTATTGCCGACAAAAATAATTACCACAATGATTCCGCCCTTTTTATCACGAAATTATTTAAGGAGGATGCCCTCTTTGAGTTCAGCAACCTCTATCAAAACACAATAGGGGCAGGATTATCCCTGAGTGAAACTGAAAAGAATGCTATTTCTGCAAGATCCCCCTTCGGCCATGGAACCTCCCCCGGGCTGAATAATCTTACATTCAGCCCGCTCGAAGGGACAAACGATTGTTCGGCTGCACAGGTTTCCTGTTCGGCCAATACCTATACCTTTCCTGCCGGCACTACCGGTACGGCGCCTCCGCAGGTAGGCGGCTACCCTAATTACGGCTGCCTGGGCTCAACACCCGCCCCTGCCTGGTTTTATATGCAGGTGGGAGTTGCAGGAGATATACTGATTAACATTGCCAAAACGGGCGGAACCGGGAATGATGTGGATTTTATCTGCTGGGGCCCGTTTGCCAGTTTTACCGACGGATGTGCCAGCGGCCTTACAGGCTCCTGCCCCAAACTCCCGGAAAACCCCTGCTGCAGCAACGTCGACCCTTTGTGTATCTTTCCCAAGGGGAATATAACCGATTGCAGTTATTCGGGGAATGCAACCGAAAATTGTCATATTGTAAACGCCCAGGTTGGACAGGTGTATATCCTGCTGATCACAAACTTCAGCCAGCAGCCTGGAACAATAACATTTTCACAGACCGGCGGTACAGGTGTCACAAACTGTAATATTGTCCTTCACTGTTCCATCATTGATATCACCGCCAATCCTACCCCCTGCAATGACCTAACCAATACATTTTCAATTTCAGGCAATGTTGATTTCAGCAATCCATCTCCGTCCGGGACCTTCTCGGTTACCGACAATACGGCTGTTCCTCCCGTCTCGCAAACTTTTTACCCGCCTTTTGTCAGCCCGCTGGCCTATAACCTGCCCAATATTCCCTGCGACGGGGCAACTCATTATCTTACGGCCCTGTTTTCGGATAGTTTAAGCTGCATCCTTACACAGCAATA
>JBAXFZ010000353.1:0-4782 GCA_037139685.1 Bacteroidota bacterium | reverse complement strand
GGCTGGGGTAACAATGAAATTCAGAACTATACCAACCTCACTCAAAATTCAAGACAGGAGGGCGGAGTGCTGATCATTCAGGCCCTTAAGCAGGGATACAGCTGGACATCTGCCCGGTTGCTTACCCGGTATAAATTTACATTTACATATGGCACAGTGGTTTTCCGTGCCAAACTGCCGACAGGCAGCGGAACCTGGCCTGCCCTCTGGATGCTTGGGGCCAACCTGGGCAGTGTGGGATGGCCGGCGTGCGGGGAAGTTGATGTTATGGAACATGTCGGCAAAGATCCCGGCTGGGTTCACAGTTCCATCCATACTCCATCCAGCTATGGGGCCACTGTAAACACCCAGCCCAAATTCGTCAAAACATTTGATACGGTGTTTCACAGCTACCAGGTTAAGTGGACTCCCGAAAAAATTGAATTCAGCATCGACAGCGTCCCGTTTTACACCTATAATCCCGCTGTGAAAAACAGTTCAACCTGGCCATTCGACAAGGCCTGTTTCCTGATCATGAATGTTGCCATGGGTGGCAACTGGGGCAGCGATCCGCAATACGAGACAGGTGGATTGAAAAACGGGATAAATCCAAGCCTTAACTCTGCAACCATGACCATCGATTATGTGCGGGTGTACCAGACCAAACCCTATCCATTCGGAATCGGGGATCCATCGGAGAATGGAACCAAAGGGAAATCGGACAAGATCAATTTTTCTCCTAATCCAACCGACGGGAAGTTCCGGATCACCATTCCTGCCGGGCTTTTTGCAACAGGGACTATTTATAACCTGAATGGAACCAATGTTTCCCGGTTTACTGCCAACACCCCCGTTACAGAACTAGACCTCTCTTCCTTTCCCAAAGGGCTTTACTGCATAAGGATGCAATCGGAAGGGACAATTTATACGAAGAGACTCATTCTTAAATAATTCATTAAACAGCTCTCATATGGTAAAAATATACATGCTGCTTTTATTCTCCGTGTTTTCCTTATCGGTATTCGCGCAGAACAGAACAATTACCGGCAAAGTAACGGATGCCGCAGGACTTGGCGTCCCGGGCGTTACGGTTCAACTGACAGGAACTGCCATCGGAACGACCACCGATGTGAATGGAGCTTACAAGATTTCGGTCAATAACAACGAAAAGATAAGGTTCAGCTGCATTGGTTATGTCTCTCAGGAAATTTTGATAACCGACCAGGCCACTCTCGATATCGTGATGCAGGAGGAGACGACCACCCTCAACGAAGTGGTTATTGTGGGTTATGGCACCCAGGTTAAAAAGGATCTTACAACGGCAGTGTCGGTCATCGACCAGAAAGCGATGAAAGAACGGCCTATGGTTTCAGCGGTGGAGGCACTGCAGGGCAAAGCTGCCGGGGTGCAGGTCACCCAGCCTTCGGGTAAGCCCGGTGTAGGTCTTTCGGTACGTGTCCGCGGATCTACGTCTGTACTGGCAGGGAACGAACCCCTGTATGTCGTTGATGGTGTTCCCACAACCGACATCCGCGGCCTTGAACCCTCCGATATCGCCTCGATGAGTGTCCTCAAAGATGCCTCATCTTCATCAATTTACGGCGCCCGTGCCGCCAACGGCGTTGTGCTGATCACAACCCAGCGCGGAAAAGAGAATGAACCGGTTGTTAAATTCAATACCTATTTCGGGTTTTCCAAAATCGGGAAAACAATCGATGTATTAACCACCAAGGGTTACCGCGACCTGATCGATGAGATCATGCCCGGCACACTCGATCCTACTGCCACAGGATATACCAACTGGAGTGACAAGATTTTCGGCACAGGGATGAACCAGTCCTACCAGCTCTCCTTCTCAGGCGGTTCCAAAAAATCACAATACTTTGTTTCCATCGGCTATTTGAGCGATGAGGGAATTGTTAAACCTGCCGCCTTCGACCGGTATACGGTAAGGGTTAACCTCGACAACGAAGTTAAATCCTGGCTTAAGCTCGGGACGAATTTCAACGTGGTACGGTTAAAGACCAAGGATACCCCCGACAATGCAAGTTCAGGCAGGGGCGGCGTGATCATGAGTGCGCTCAACACACCTCCTTTCCTGAATGTTTATAAAAACGATGGCAGCGGCTGGTTTGATCCCAACCCCTTCCAGCCATCATGGGAAAACCCGATCGCATACATGGAGGGACCCCAGCAGGAGTCCATCGACAACCATGTTCTGGGCAATATGAATGCCGAAGCTACCCTGATCAAGGGACTTACCTTCAAGACGAACTTCGGGGTTGATTACAACAGTCACCAGTGGGACTATTACCTCGACCCGGTCCGCACCAATTACGGCCGCAAGCAAAACGGGGTGGGACAGTCGGATAAAGCCAACACTTTTGCCTGGTTATGGGAGAACACCCTGAATTACACCAGGACCTTTGGCAAACACAACCTGACTGCCATGGCAGGAAGCAGTATCCAGAAAAGCAAGTACAACGATTCCTACCTTTCGGGCAATGACTTCCCTGCAAATACTTCAGTTACAACGATCAATGCTGCGAATACCGTGAGCGGCAGTACAACACAGGAGGGATGGTCGCTGGCATCGTTCTTTGGCCGTGCAACCTATGATTACAACAGCAAATATTACCTGACAGTTTGCCTGCGAGATGACGGATCTTCAAAACTTGCCAACCAGTGGGGAGCCATGCCGTCGTTTTCGGCCGGATGGAGGATCTCTTCTGAGAAATTCATGAAAAGTGCAACCTTTATCGATGACCTGAAACTTCGCGGTGGCTGGGGTAAAAACGGCAACCAGGAGGGGATCTCTAACTATGCCCGTTACGGGTTGATCACCTACTACCGGCAGCCTTCCACAAACCCATTGTCGGGCCCCGGTGCGGTGCAGACAACCTATGGCAACCCCGACCTGAAATGGGAAACCACGGCACAAACCAATATCGGGATCGATCTTACCATGTTCAACAGCCGTGTAACCTTCACCGCGGATGCCTACCTGAAAAAAACAAGCGATGTGTTGCTGAACGTTCAATTGCCCAACACCCTGCCGATCACCAGCATCCAGACCAACGCAGGCACAATTGAAAACAAGGGACTCGAGTTCAGCGTAAACACGGTGAACCTGAATAAAAAACTCAGGTGGGAAACCAGCTTCAATATCTCGTTCAACCGCAACAAGGTAACAAGCCTGAAATATACCGATGTCTACTACTTCGGCCGGATATACAGCAACAACCAGGATGTGGCTATCGTAAAGGCAGGACTGCCGCTGGGTTCATTCTACGGCTATGTTTCCGAAGGGGTTGATCCCAAAACCGGGGATATCATCTATGCCGACCTGAATAAAAATGGCATCCTGGACCCCGGCGACCGCAAGGTTATCGGCTGCGCCCAGCCCAAATACATCTTTGGTATTACAAACACCTTTAAATACTGGCGTTTTGACCTTAACCTGTTCTTCCAGGGCAGCTATGGCAACGACATTTACAATGCCACCCGCATCGACCTGGAAGGGATGTTCGACAGCAAGAACCAATCGGTTGCCGTATTGAACCGCTGGACCCCTACAAATACAAATACCAACATTCCAAGGGCCGTTGGCGGAGGAAATGTTGACAATGTCAGGAATTCAACCCGGTTCGTGGAAGACGGATCCTATGTGAGGTTAAAATCGGTTACCCTTTCCTATAAGGTACTCGACAACCAGAAGGCCAAGGCAATTAAAAAGCTCACGATTTATATCACAGGCCAGAACCTCCTAACCTTCACCAAATACAGCGGTTTTGACCCTGAAGTCAATGCCTTTGGCAGCAGTGCTACTGAACTGGGAATCGATTACGGTACCTATCCGCAATCGAAAACCCTGATCCTCGGACTCAATGTTGAAATTTAAAAAATCTGTCCTATGAAAAAGCTACTCCTATTTTCAACGATATGTTTTGTTGTTTTTACAACCACCTCCTGTAAGAAATTTCTTGATGAGAAGCCTGTTTCTGAAGGGATTGCCACTGAAAGTACCGACTCGGTCAAGTACAAATCGGCAAGTGATGTGGAAGCAGCACTGGCAGGTGTCTATTCAGGGTTTAAAAACGAATATTTTGAACTCGATTACTATGTCAACGGCGATGCCCAATCGGACGACTGCTACGCAGGCGCCGACAACCCGGCAAATTTCCAGATCGACGATTACAAGATCGATGCCACAAACTCAAACGTAAGCCGCGATTGGGCCTACCTTTATTCAATCATCGGCAATGCGAATTCAGTGATCAACAATGTCGACAAGGTTACCGACCCGGCACTTACTGCAGAACGCAAGAAGGAGATGATAGGCGAAGCCTCCTTCATCAGGGCCTTTATGTATTTCCAGCTGGTTCAGCTCTGGGGTGATGTGCCGCTGCAGCTCAAAGAGGTGGGAACCATCAGCGCCCGGATCCTGCCGGAGATCTACCCGATCCTGTTTCCTCCGCGGGCCCCGTCTGCCGAGGTATATACCCAGATCATAGCCGACCTGAATACAGCGTTGGTGAATGTTAAGGCGACCGCGACCAACAAGGGTTATGTGACCACAGGGGCAGTCAATGCATTGCTGGCAAAGGTTTATGCCACGCAGCCCACCCGTGACTGGTCAAAGGTGAAGCAATACTGTGATGCCGTTATAGCCGGGGGATATACACTATTACCGGATTATCATATGCTTTGGGACAATCTTCACAAAAACTCCGCAGAGTCGATTTTCGAGATAAACTATACCGGAGGAAGTACCGATGGCAACTGGGGAGCTTCAATGTTCAG
>JBAXFZ010000352.1:0-4789 GCA_037139685.1 Bacteroidota bacterium | reverse complement strand
CTGATTGCGGACCAAGCGGAAACGGTACCATCACCATCTTCACATTCGATGACGGTACATGGGAAAATGGCTGGACAATGAACGCCGGCAACCTTGGCTGGTTTGGAAATGACTTCCCGATCGCCGCTGCCACCACAGGTGTTATCCAGAAGGTAAGTGTATATTTCGTTGACAACGGAACCGGTTCGGTACAGCCATTGTCGATCGACATCTACAGCCCCGCCCACGTGCTGTTAGGCTCGAGCGCCACATTCAGCGCAGGTCCTGTCAATACATGGATCGATGTTCCCATCAACGATGTTCCCTTCACCGGCGAATTCTTTGCCATGGTTAAATTCAACAACCTGCCTGCGCAGTCATACTACCTGGCAAGCGATGAAAACGGACCATATGCAGCACAGGATCTTGCATGGAACCAGAGTGCAACGGGCGTATGGGCGAAAGCCTCCACCCTAGGAGCCAACCCCGCCGTATTCCTTGAGCGCGTTACTGCCCTTGTAAGCGGTGATATGAAATCAGTTGAACTTGTACCCGGAGCCATTATGCCAGCCGGCGTTAAGAGCGATGCAAAAGCCAACCAGGCCAAAGTTAAGGGCGACAGCCACAGCTACATGACCATGGGCCCGCTGAAGGCAGCCTCATCCGACAGCAGCATATTGAACGGTTACAATGTATATCGCACAGGTGACACAGGAACTGGTGTATTCGCCAAGCTCAATACAAGCCCTGTTACAGCAACCACCTATGTGGATGTACATCCGTCAACAACCCCGCTGGGAAGCCACTGGTGCTATTATGTTACCTCGTTGTTCAAGAATTCGGCCGACCAGACGATTCTGTGCGAAGCCTCTTCCGATACAGTATGTATCCTCTTCCCTGCTACAGGTGTTAATGAACTTGGCAACGGCCAGATCATGATCTACCCGAACCCTGCAACGGAATTGGTTAACGTGAAGAGCGATTACACCATCAACAGCATGGAAGTAATCAACTTTGTAGGTCAGACGGTTTACAACAACAAAAACGTTGATGCAAAAACCACGAAGATCGATGTTACCTCATTCAAAGTTGGCGTGTACTTTGTAAAAGTATCCACCAGCGAAGGTGTTCGTACCGTCAAGATCACGGTGACCCACTAATCCTTAACCGGAATTACTTTGAAAAGAGGGCGGCCCGAAAGGTCGCCCTCTTTTTTAATGACTTTCAGCTGCGGTGACTTTTCTTTGCTACGTTCTTTTAGTGGCAGCAAAGGAAAGTAATTATAGAAAATGAAATTATTTTGGAATAAAGGTTCAGCCATTTGGTCCTCCTGGTTGAGAGGGGTATGCATGTAGATGTATATCAGGTGTTAATATGCATATTTGGCAGGTCGCCTTCAATATATAAAAAAAAATATAAAAAAAGAAAAAAATTAAATAAATATTTAAATATGTTTGTATCTTTGATGTGCTTGGTATAAAAGGATTCATAAAAAAACAAATGACAATCCTAACAATAACATGCGTAATATCCCCCGGGAAAAGAACCGTTATTCTAGTGCAAGCCTATTCCCTATATATATCAATAAGTTTATTGATACCCCTATATTTCATTAATCCGTTATTAATCATTTAAACCATGAAAAAAACGATTACTTATTCAATGCTGGCGAAAGGAATGTCAATCTTCCTTTTGGTTTTGATGTCAGGTATCGTCTTATCCCAGGCTGTTCCTGAGTACATGTATTTTAAATTTGATGCGGCCGGAAACCAGCAAAATTATGCCTCTGCTCCTGTCGGCACCAATCCTGCTGTATTAACGGGGTTGACCACCGGAAGCACCGGCCAGTTCAGTACAGCCCTTGTCGGGAACGGACTGGCATCCGGTACCAACAATTTAAGTACAGGCTGGGCTACGAATATGCCCGCCACCGGCTGGACAATCTCATTCTGGCTCAACAATTTCCCTGCAACGGCAGCCACCACCTACTATTATTTCGGGGATGCCACCGGGGCGACATTCCGTTGTTTTACCGGGGGTGTTGCCGGTAACGGGAACCTCTGGCTTCGCGGAACCGGGCTCACGGATGTGCCCATCAACGCCATCCCTGCGACGCCAACGGTCATCCACCTGGTTTATACCGGGTCAGCGATCAAGGTGTTCATGAACGGGGTGCTCAACAGCACAGTTGCAGAACCTTCCATAAACATTACCGGGACAGGCCCGTTTTTAGTGGGAGGATACGGTACAAGTAATTCCTTCAGTGCCGGCACACTGATGGATGAATTCAGGATGTACAACCGCGCCCTGCCGGATGCTGAAGTCGCATCAACCTGGAATGTCGGGTTGCCGGCCGGATCACCAACCACGGGTACCCTTTCAGGGACCGTCACCAACAATACCACCGGTGTCCCCATTGCCGGTGCAACCATTACTGTGGGCGCTCTCAACGCCACCTCCGCCGCTAACGGAACCTATACCCTCGCGAATGTCCCGGTTGGCGTGCAATCGGCAGTTTGTTCGGCAACAGGATTTGTTACCAAGACCCAGTCGGTGACGATTGTTGCCAGCACGACAACAACCCAGAATTTTGCATTGGTCCCCACCGGAACAACTACAACTGTAACAGTTGGATCCGGCACGGTCAGCTGCAACTATCCCTACACCACATTCTGGATGGGAGGGCGAACCCAGCTTCTCTATACCGCGGCGCAAATAACGGCGGCGGGAGGTACACCGGGGCTGATTACAAGTCTTGGGTTCGATGTCACCTCGTTCAGCAACCAGACGATGATCGGTTTCAACGTCAACCTGATGAATACAACCAATACAACCATCGCATCCTGGGTTACCACCGGTATGTCGAACGCTTATACAGGTACATATGCCGTTCCGGGTATCGGATTCCAGATGATCACCCTTACCACCCCGTTTAACTGGAATGGTCAGAACCTCCTCGTGGAAGTATGTTTTGGTAACAACGGCTCCTATACCAGTTATTCCTATGTAAACGGAACCACTGCACCTGCGGGCCAGATCATGCCCTACTGGATGGACAATACAGTAGGATGTACCTATACCGGGGCTCCTAATACAGGGTACACGGGATTACCCAACCTGCGTTTTGTTGAGACACCGATTTCAGGGGGTACCCTGACGGGAACTGTTACAAACTCGGTAGGCGGTGCTGCGATTGCCGGCGCCACTGTTACTGTAAATACCATGACTCCTGTGACTACAAATGCTGCAGGCCTTTATTCAGTAACCAACATCACCCCGGCCACAGTGAATGTAACCTGCACCAAAAGCGGATTTGTCCCGTATGCCGGCACAGCCGTGATTACCAGCGGCAGTGTCACTACGCTTAACATCGCCATGGTCCCGAACCCGAAAATCAACGGGACGGTTACCGATGCCTCTACAGGAGCACCCGTTGTAGGCGCAACTGTCACCATCGACCTGCCAAGTCCTACCAACCCTCCGGTAACCATGACGATCGGCGGCGGTATCATCCCGCTTACAACCCTCAACCTTGCCGGGGTTCATAACTTCTATATAAACAAAACAGGATACGACCAGTTTGTAGGTTCTGTTACGCTAACAGGCGGCAATACTTCCACAATAACAGCAGCCCTGCTGCCGACCGCTGTCCCCCCCGGCCCATTCACAGCTGCACTGAACAACCCCACCACTCCCACCGCAGTGAACCTTAACTGGGGAATTCCGCAGGGGATGTACCAGATCATCTATGATGACGGCGGCGAAGAAAACTTTGCTATCTGGGCAACAGCCAATAACCTCAATGCCCTGAAATTTACCCCGCTTTCATGGCCGGTAAAACTCATAGGTGGTAAAGTTAATCTCGGTATGTCAACCGATTACCCTGCCAATGCACTTCCATTCACAGCCTTCACCATGCTGGCCTATAAGGCTGATGGGCCTGGCGGTGTTCCCGGGACTAAAATCGACAGTGTTACGGTTACCCCCACTGATTTCGGCTGGGCTGATTTTTCCTTCACCGTTCCTTTAACCATCAACTCAGGTGATTTCTACCTGGTGATGAAACAGGGCGGTATTCCCCCGCACGCAGCAGGCGTTGCCGTTGACCTTACCAACACACAGTTGCGCAGCTATTCGAAATTTGTAACCGGCGGCGGCCCATGGGTTCCTGCAGCCGGCAATTTCATGATGCGCGCCATCGTTCAGGGCCTTGGCGGCCCGATGGATATGGCAGTTGCCAATAAAAACCCCATCACTGCATCCGCACCCGAAGGACTTATTTACCAGTCACCGGTTGCTACTGTGACAGGCTATGAAGGGACAGCCGATTACCCCGCCATCACCCCGACCTACCAGGTTTGGAGACTGCAGCAGGGCCAGGAGGGAACTCCGGCATCCTGGGTGTCAATCTGGACCGGCGCAACCAACACGACCGTCGACAACGGCTGGCCATCCCTGGCCTGCGGACCTTACCGCTGGGCTGTTGAAGCCATCTATTCACCCCCGGGACAGCGTTTTTCAGCCCCCACTTTCTCCAATGTTCTTGGAAAATGCTGGACTGCCAACGTCAATGTATGCGTTGCACTTACCTGTGCAGCCAATGCAAAGGCCGGCACCATCATCAAGCTGGTCAATACAGCCTACCCGGATACCAACTACACAAAAGCAACTGATACATCAGGCTGCGTCCATTTCACCAATGTGTGGAAAGGCAGTTATACCCTGACGGCAACCCGCTTCACCTACCCGGTTTATACGCAAACCATAGCTGTCAATGGCGATGTGAACCTTACCATCACCCTGCTGCAGA
>JBAXFZ010000351.1:0-4820 GCA_037139685.1 Bacteroidota bacterium | reverse complement strand
GGCAGCAGGCAGCATTCCAGATGGAGAAATAAAGGAATTAAATTGTGCCCACAGAAACACGAAATTAGTGTTCGAAATGGGGATAGCATTTTCTGAAGATATGCCGAAGGGGCTTACGGTACCATTGGGCTGGCGACCGTGTGATAAACTGCCATATGCTCCTCCTGTGTTGCCAACCGTAAAGGCGCCGCCCCGCACGTATACCATCTCGACTGCAAAAATCTTAATATCCGCCTGGTCTCCGTCAGCCACGCCGTTGTCGCCGTAGTTCCACTGCAGGTGCACGGAATTGAAGGTGTTAGTTCCCGCAAGTTCGGTCGCATTGGGGTAAATAAATGCACCCAGGCCGGGGTTGGTTGCTGAATTATAGGCCGACGCCGGGCTGAGCAGCCCGATATCCATGGCGCTCCCCGGAGGCGAGCTGAACCCGGTGTTACTTAGCCAGGCATGCTGCCAGTCGCCGCCGTTCTTCCTGAACTTCACGAACAACCATATGGCATCCCAGTTGGCCGGGCCGTTGGCGGTATGCCACGAATTGTCCCAGGTGAGGTTGAAATTCACCAGGATGGTGTGACTGGTTGTGTTTTTGCCGGTAAGGCTTGCGTTGCTTACCGATACCCCGTTGGCCCGGAGCATGGTTGCCGGCAACAGGGCGATAAACAGTATGATGAGCTTCTTCATAAGGGAAAATTTGAAAACAAAGAATTGGAGTTGATTTCGAATATGTTACAGGTAGAACGGCCGATGAAAATTCGGAATGCCGGCAGGTTGTTTTGATGAGTATTTTCAGGTTGTGACTTTTTATTGTTGTATCACTGAAGTGGATAACCGGAATTTCTTTCCAAAGATAGAATATTATCTATGTATAATTAGATTAAATAAAAATAAAACTTTATCGTGTTCGATTGTGACCGGTACATTATCCTGATATTACAATGGCAGCCACTGTTACCTTCAACCTGTGATGATTGCATGCCTGGGCTCTGGCAACGTTATGAAGTGTAATGATACCGGGTTACCGGATAGAAAAGGGGTCTTTCATCCGGTCATTATTGCAGTTGTAATGCCTTTTATGTACTATTGTGTGTGGTCAGGGAGTGAAATTTGTTGTAGTGCCTGACGAACCGGCATAGATGGCCTTGTTGCCGGCTTCATCCCTAATAATTGTGTTAACCCAGTATGTGGTACCGCTTGACAGGCCGCTAAGTTGCTTCCCGGTGACATTTGCCACGTATGTTCCTGCCAGTGTGCCGTTGGCTTCGCATGTGGCAACCGTGGAGATGTTGTTGTTCGTTGAATAATAGGCCCCGTATAGCAGTTTTGACGGGATTGTATTGTTGTCGGTACCTATGCTCCATCCGATAAGCATTGAAATGGGGGTGATACCCGAAACCGAAAGGGTTCCCGCACTACCGGGTACCGGTGGCACGATGTCGGCAGGCGGATTGCGAACGCCTCTTATCCCGTTTGTTTCTGACCTGGTTGTTGAAGTGAGCACGGCGCTACTCCGGTCCGAGACCTGCATGGCTGATGAACCATCATTCCAGCTGCCGCCGCGGAACCCCATCCCGACTGCGTCGGTGCCGGGCCATAACGATACATTTGCATCTCCTGCAGCGTTCAGGGTTCCGTCACCGTGTATGCCGGTAAAACCCCTGCCGGTTGCATTCCCGACCGTGACGGCCGGTTCCGTCAGGTTACCGCTCATCTCCATCATGCCGGAAAAGGATGAACCTGAAGTTTGCTTTGTGGTTCCCGATGTTGCAAACGTCCCGACCCGCATCGGGGATGACAGGCCCGACCCATAATTGCTGTTGGCTGCATTGGTGGCTGTTTCATCTGCATTCCCTGGGTTTGTGATCCCGGTGGCACCTGTCGCGGAAATACTTCCCCAGGCATATTCGTTATGTACTACAGAATTGCCGCCCCGGCAGGCCTTCTCATATTCCAGTTCGGTCATAGGGCGCAAACCGCTCCAGTCAAGGAAGGCTGCCTGGTCGGCCCACGCGGTGTAGGCACAGGCCACATAGGGTGAAGTAGTGGAATAGATGGCAGGGGTGGTCGCGGAGACGCCGGGCGAACTGACCTGTATTTGGTACCGGGAACTGTTGCCGCTGAACAGGTAGCTCCCTGCCGCGCTGTTGGGCGGAACCGATGCGTCGGTCCTGGCAGCCTGCTGGGTATAGGTGAGGGTATTTAAAAAATCAACATATTGCTGCTGCGTAACCTCGTACTTCATGCAGTAAAATGGATTGAAGCCCTTTGGGAAGGCATCAGGCAGGGACCCGGCACCACCAATGGTATTGGTTCCGGAGGATGAAGTTCCCCACAGGTGACCTGAACTATTCAGAATGGATATTGAACTTTCTGAAGGGATAATAAAGCTTAAAGAGGCGCCTGAGCTCCAGGGGGCGCCTGTGAAACTGCCTGATTCCGTTCCATTGGTGCCAACAATAAAGACGCCACCCCGTACATATACCATCTCGACGGCAAAAACCCTGATATCCACCAGGTCATCGTCAGCCACCCCGTTGTCGCCGTAGTTCCACTGGAGTTGCACCGGACTGAAGTTGTTTGTTCCCGAGGTACCAGTGGTGCTTGTATAAATAAATGCGCCAAGGCCGGGATTGGCGTTTGAATTATAGGCCGAGGCGGGATTGAGAAACCCGATGTCGATGTTGCTTCCCGAAGGGGAGCTGAACCCGGTATTGCCGAGCAACGCATGCTGCCAGTTGCCGCCGCTCTTCCTGAACTTAACGAACAGCCACACGGCATCCCAATTGACCGGGTTGCCGGACTTATGCCACGAATTGGACCAGGTGAGGTCGAACTGCACCAGGATGGTTTGACTGGTTGTGTTTTTGCCGGTCAGACTTGCGTTGCTGACGGATACACCGTTGGCCAGGAGCATTGTAACCTGCAGCATGGCGGCAAACAGGAAGATAAATCTCTTCATGGGAAATAGTTGTATAAGTAAAATGTGAAAACCGGAAAAGTGATGTCGTAATTGGCAGTCAGATTTAGTCTTGTCTTAGTCAGCCCGGATTTCAGGACGGTTTCAGCAAAAATCCATTGATAGAGGGGCAGCATTGAATTGCTGCTTAAGGAAGATGAACTCTGCAAATGTAAACATATTTAGAATGAATCTAAATAATTAAATAATTTATTTTGAACCGGGCCCTGGCAGGGTGGAGTTAGTCGCCGAATTCCCAGAATTGCGACTGAATGGTGAGGTTTTTTTCTGCAGAAGCCTCGCAATGGCCGATGATCCTGGCATCGATGCCGAACGAGGCGGCAATATCCATGATCGGCCCGGCGATGTTTTCAGGAAGGTAATATTCCATCCGGTGCCCTATATTGAACACTTTGTACATCTCCTGCCATGGGGTCCCGGATTCCTCCTGGATAAGCCTGAATAAGGGAGGCACAGGGAAGAGGTTGTCTTTGATGACATGCAGGTTGTTCACAAAATGAAGCACCTTGGTCTGTCCGCCGCCGCTGCAGTGCACCATCCCGTGAACCTGGCTCCTGCAAACCGACAGGATTTTCGCCACAACAGGGGCATAGGTGCGCGTAGGGGAGAGGATCAGTTTCCCGGTGTCGGTCCCGGGAACGGCTGAAGGTTCTGTAAGCCTTTTAGTCCCTGAATAGACAAGAGGTCCGGGAATGGTGTTGTCGAAACTTTCCGGGTAGGCTGAGGCATAGGTGTTGTTCAGAACATCATGCCGGGCAGAGGTGAGCCCGTTGCTGCCCATGCCGCCGTTATAGTTCTTTTCATAGGTAGCCTGGCCGCTTGACGAGAGCCCCACAATAACATCTCCGGCTGAAATGCGCCCGTTGTCGATAACATCGGCCCGGCGCATCCGGCAGGTGACGGTGGAATCGACAATGATGGTGCGCACCAGGTCGCCTACGTCGGCTGTTTCACCGCCGGTCGACCATATCCCGATACCATGGCTGCGCATTTCGGAGAGGAACTCTTCAGTCCCGTCAATAATCTCAGAGATAACTGATCCGGGAATCAGGTTTTTATTCCGGCCTATTGTTGACGAAAGGAGGATGTTGTCAGTGGCACCCACGCATAGCAGGTCATCGAGATTCATGACAACGGCATCCTGGGCGATGCCGCGCCAAACGGAAAGGTCGCCTGTCTCTTTCCAGTAAATATAGGCCAGGGATGATTTGGTCCCGGCCCCGTCGGCATGCATGATGTTGCACCAGGCGAGATCGCCCCCGAGAATGTCGGGAATGATTTTACAGAAAGCTTTTGGAAACAGCCCTTTGTCCACCTTGCTGATGGCGGCATGCACATCCTCCTTCGAAGGGGATACACCGCGCTGTTCGTATCGGGTTTGTCCGCTCATTCGAAGATGATCTCGCCATTGGCCGCATCAACGCTGAATTTTCCAAATTTCTTCAGGGTCGGTTCACCGAATTGCAACGAGGAGATTTTCTTATTTACAGTAGCTTTGAGATTTGATACCGTGTTCTTCCCGATCCTTATCTCCTTGATGGTTACCACGGCTTTATCTGCAACCTTGCCTTCACCCAGGATCTTGGCAGGATCACCGTCAAAACTGGTTTTGTCGATCACTCCCTCTTTCAGCAATTTCAGGGTCTCCTCGGGTGAGATATAGAGCTCTTTTTCCTTGGTGTCGTATATGAAGGCGGAGGTCAGACCATTGATGTAGCATGTCCCCTGCAGCATGCCATCCTTTGTTTTGGTGACCGGGACATTGTTTTCCTCGGGATTGACGACAACCTCAACCTTAGGAGCGGTTACACCCTTGCTGACCTTTGTTTTAGGCACGAAATCATTG
>JBAXFZ010000350.1:0-4845 GCA_037139685.1 Bacteroidota bacterium | reverse complement strand
CGGGAAGGGTTAGATGTGAATCGAGGTCGGTATCACCATGCCCGGGGAAGTGCTTGGCCACTGCCATGATCCCTTGATCCTGCATTCCCTGCATATACAGCACGCTTTTCCTGGCTACGGCTGCCGGGTCCTCACCGAAGGAGCGAAAGCTGATCACCGGGTTCTTAGGATTGTTGTTTACATCGGCAACCGGGGCGAAGTTGACCTGGATCCCCATGCGCCTGCAGTCCCTTCCAACCACCCTTCCCATCCGGTAGATGAGAAAATCATCCGAGATGGCACCAAGCGCCATCTGCCTTGGGAAGGAAAAGGCGCTGTCGAGCCTCATCCCAAGCCCCCACTCGGCATCGGTGGTGATCAGCATCGGGGTCGCGGCCGTTCGCTGAAGCCGGTTTGTAAGGGTGGCCTGGTTTACAGGCGATCCTTTGAAAAAGCAGAGCCCGCCTACATTGAATTTCTGTACGATCTGGTTCAGGCTGTCGTTGTAAACCGAATCGCGGCACGAATAGGCGCGGATGATTAAAAGCTGGGCAATCCGCTGTTCGGGGGATAAAGACCTGTAAACCGAATCGACCCATGTCGAATCAGTAACCGCGGGAAGGGCTCTGAATTGAAGCCCCGTCAGCAGGAAAAGCAGGATTGGCAGGAAAAATTTGTTCATGTTGTCTGGTCTGGTTATCCGGCGCAAAAGAACTAAAAACTATGATAACTATCCAGGATATTATTCCTATTTATCAACATCGGGCAGTGTGTTTATAACCATCAATGCAATAAATGATTCATCGGAATTATCCCGGCAAAACAATTCAGGGGGGCATATTCGTTATGAAGCACTAGACTGACTCTCACCTTGAAGTGGATGGACTTTGTCAGCATGGAAATAACCTCTCCACTGACTCTCACCTTGAAGCGGAGGGACTTTGTCAGCATGGAAATGACCCCTCACCGGCCCTCCCCTTGAAGGGGAGGGAGACGCTTTACCTCCTGATTAAGGCGTAAAATGCTTAGATTAACCCTGAAACAGTGATGTGATTATTTCCACCCCGAAGAGGTGACATGATTGTAGCAAGGAAACAGCCACCCCTCGACATTTTACCGCGCCGGAGGCGCGGCAGGGCATGGATTTGGATTGCAGAGGTCCTCCGCAGTCAGGGGGGGAGCTCTTTACATTCAAATGAAGGCTTCCTGGTTGAAACAGGTATGACAATGATTGATCAAAATGTGATATCTTTGTAAGTTGAGTATGCAGATGGTTTTCAGTTTTTCACTTATCAACTTTTAATTTTCAAGATGCTCTCAATCCAGGAATTAGAAAAAATCGCTCTCCAGGTCCGGCGCGACATCGTGCGCATGGTCAATGGCGCGTC
Organism: Bacteroidota bacterium; assembly: GCA_037139685.1. Lineage (GTDB taxonomy): Bacteria > Bacteroidota > Bacteroidia > Bacteroidales > FEN-979 > CAIVAT01. The sequence continues at coordinate 3,478 of JBAXFZ010000350.1, read as the reverse complement.
ATCAGGACATCCGGGCGGCCCGTTGGGAAGCGCCGACTTCCTTACAGCCCTCTATTTTAAGATAATGAAACCCGATCCGGGTCATTTTACAATGGACGGGAAGGGGGAGGATCTCTTTTTTCTCTCGAATGGTCATCTTTCCGCCCTGTGGTACAGCGTCCTGGCGCGCTATGGTTACTTTGACATCAGGGAACTGGCCACTTTCCGCAAGCTGGGGTCGAGGCTGCAGGGGCATCCCACCACAGCCGAGGGTTTGCCGGGCATCAGGATCAGCTCCGGTTCGCTGGGACAGGGATTGTCGGTTGCCATTGGCGCGGCACTTGCAAAGAAACTTGACAACGATGAGCACCTGGTTTATTGCCTGGTCGGGGATGGCGAACTGCAGGAGGGGCAGAACTGGGAGGCCCTGATGTTTGCGGCCGGCCAGAAAGTCGACAACCTGGTGGCCGTCGTCGACTGCAATGGCATCCAGATCGACGGTCCCACCGAAAATGTGATGCCGATGGGCGATCTCTACGCCAAATTCGAATCCTTTGGATGGAAGGCCCTTACCATGTATGGCAACGACATGACAGAGGTGGTCGACACCCTTAAAAAAGCACAATGGTATACTTGCCAGGGACAGCCCGTCGTTATCATAATGACCACCCACATGGGTATGGGCGTTGATTTCATGCTGGATAACCATGAATGGCACGGGGTTTTCCCGAATGACGAACAGACAAAGACTGCGCTTTCCCAATTAACAGAAACACTTGGCGACTATTAAGAGATATTCAGGATTCCCGGGTTACGGTTTACGGTCCGGCTATATGGGCAGGCGCCGTAAATTTCAATTTAAGGCCGTTGCCCTCTGCGGGTTGGTTCTTATGGCCCTCTTATTTTCCACTCCCGCCTCTGCGCAGGGTGTAAGGGACCAGGGAAAGCCAAAGCCGACTACAAGAATACTTTTTGTGTTTGACGCATCGCAGAGCATGTATGGACAATGGCAGAGCGATACAAAGTTCAATATCGCCGTAAAGCTCTTCTCGGGTATACTCGACAGCCTCCGCACCCAGGCCAACCTGGAGCTGGCTTTGCGCGTGTATGGCCACCAGAAGCAGTTCCCGCCCCAGGATTGCAACGATACACGGCTGGAGGTCCCATTTGCAAAAGACAATGTAGCCAGGATAAAGCATGTCCTCAAGACCATAACACCCAAGGGAACCACCCCGATCGCCTATTCCCTTTCACAGGCTACAAAGGATTTTCCCCCCTGCGATAATTGCCGCAATATCGTGATCCTGATCACCGACGGGCTTGAAGAATGCGGGGGTGACCCCTGTGCCGTCTCGCTCGAACTGCAGAAAAAGGGAATTGTCCTGAAACCCTTTATCATCGGGATCGGGAAGAATTTCCGCGACCAGTTCGAATGTGTGGGGACCTATTTCGATGCCTCCAATGAAACACAGTTCCGCAATGCGCTGAACATTATCATTTCACGGTCGCTCAACCCCACGAGCATACAGGTAAACCTGCTGGATGCCTACGGGAAGCCGACGGAGACCAATGTCAACATGACCTTTTACGACCACCTGTCGGGGCTGCCGAAATACAATTTTATCCATTCTTTCAACAACAAGGGTCTCCCCGACACCCTCGACATCGACCCGCTTATCACCTACGACATCGTTGTCCATACCATTCCCCCCGTTCATAAGGATACCGTGAGAATGACCCCGGGAAAACACAATATTGTAGGGATCGACGCCCCGCAGGGATACCTGGGGTTCAAGGCCACCGGGAACAGCACCCTGAAATACCTGCCCTGCATCATCCGTAAACATGGTTCAACCGAAACCCTCACGGTTCAGCAGTTTGACCAGACGGAAAAATTCCTGACAGGTTCCTATGACGTCGAAATCCTTTGTTTACCCCGTATCCTTGTGAACGATGTCGATATCCAGCAGAGCCATACCACCACGGTCGAGATGCCCCTGCCCGGGATCGCGGTAATCCAGAAATCCACAAACGGGTATGGCAGCCTTTACCTGGAAGATAAAAACCAGCTTCAATGGCTTTATAACCTGCGCGATAACCCGCAGCAGCAGGAAACGCTCTATCTGCAGCCGGGGAACTATAAGGTCGTGTTCCGCTCCAAATATTCGAACCAGTCATCCTATACCACCGAAAAATCCTTCAGGGTTGAATCGGGTCAAACGGTCAATTTGAAATTATATACGAACTGAAATGACAGAATACACAAATCAAGGTTCCAAAGATACCCGTTCAGGGTTTGGTGAAGCCCTGGCCGAACTTGGCAGGAAAAACCCCAACGTGGTGGCATTATGTGCCGACCTGACCGGCTCCCTGAAAATGGATGCGTTCGCAAGCGCCTTTCCCGACCGTTTTTTCCAGGTGGGCATCGCCGAAGCCAATATGATCTGTATCGCTGCGGGGTTGACAATTGGCGGTAAAATTCCCTTTACAGGGACCTTTGCAAATTTTTCAACCGGCAGGGTCTATGACCAGATCAGGCAATCGGTCGCCTATTCCGGGAAGAATGTCAAAATATGCGCCTCTCACGCGGGAATCACCCTGGGTGAGGATGGCGCCACCCACCAGATCATGGAGGACCTTGGCCTGATGAAGATGCTGCCCAACATGACTGTAATAAATCCTTGCGATTTTAACCAGACCAGGGCCGCAACTTTAGCAATAGCCGATTATAAAGGTCCGGTCTACCTGCGCTTTGGCCGTCCGAAATGGCCCAATTTCACCCTTCCCGGGCAACCCTTTGTCATCGGCAAAGCGATTGTAATGCAGGAGGGAACCGACGTTTCGATATTTGCCACGGGTCATCTTGTCTGGAATGCACTCCAGGCCTGCCGGCTGCTTGAAGAACAGGGCATCCGCGCGGAGGTGATCGATATTCATACCATCAAGCCGCTTGATGAAGAGGCAATCCTGGCGTCAGTAAGAAAAACAGGTTGCGTGGTAACCGCCGAAGAGCACCTGCGCAATGGCGGCCTCGGCGACAGTATCGCACAGGTGCTGGCACGCTTTAATCCCGCCCCGGTAGAGATGGTTGCCGTTGATGACCAGTTTGGCCAGAGCGGGAAACCCGAAGAGTTGCTGAAAAAGTATGGCCTCGATATTCCCGATATCGTGGATGCCGCACTGAAGGTGATTGCCAGGAAAGAGGGGTAAAAAGAATCAACCCATCCGTTTCGTAAGGTCGTTGCGCAACAACAGCACCGGGATCTCCTTGTCAACGTATAGCGGTACGGTCTCAACCGTAACGTTGCTGGTGTCAAGCCCGAGCGCCCGCACCTCGCTGATGCCGAACCTCTTGAATATGGAATAGAGATCCATGATGAACTGCTCCCTGGGCGGGAAATCAAAGTCGTAGTTCTGTATCCGGTCGATGACCACAAACCTGAAATCGGCTGAAACATGGTACTTCCGCAGTGATGAATAGCGGCTTAACAGGTCGATC
>JBAXFZ010000349.1:0-4890 GCA_037139685.1 Bacteroidota bacterium | reverse complement strand
ACCCAAAAAGAATACGATATGGCTGAAATGCCCAACCATCAGAACAGCCCATTAACCGTGGGTGTAACCCACGGTTACAATGCCCCCGCAGTCCCCATATCCGGTGGCCACCCTATCCCGCGGACACAATGCCCCCGCGGATACAATGTCCTGCAAAGACAGATCACCGCAAAAAGAAAGGGTGCAAGTCGGGGCAGATATCAAACGACGGACGATTATCACTCCCCGGACAGACCTCAACCCGTTGGCAGATCTCCCCCGGAATCGAAAATGGAACACCCATTTCACGAACCACACATGGATGGCATACTCCCTGCAAAAACAAAAGTGGAATTTGATAAATAAATAGAGAACGATCAACCTTTCCTGCTGGGGATAAAAACAGTTAGTCATGTCAAGTTACCGAAGAATTTTATATCACCTGGTTTTTCGAACAAAGTATAACAGGAAGACCCTGGATCCTCTTCATTCACGGGAACTTTACGCCTATATGATGACGCTCATCAGGAGCCAGAATTGTTATTTGTACCGGATCAATGGGATGGAGGACCACATTCATATCCTGTGTGATCTGCATCCTTCTGTTTCCCTGGCTGATTTCATGAGGTGCCTTAAGGCAAAATCATCATTCTGGATAAAGCAATCCGGGAAGTTCCCGGCTTTCAGGGGATGGTCGGCAGGTTATGCAGCATTGACCTATGGATGGAGAGACAAGAATATGATCATCAACTATATCAAAAACCAGCAGACGCATCATATGAAAAAAACACTAAAAGAGGAGCTCGCCCGGTTTCTCCGGGAGCAGGGACTCAGCCCTGAGATCAAGGATATCTCCTGACTGAAAAACCGCCTTCCCCCAACCCATTGGTACTACCGTCTCATAACCAACCACCCAAATAACCGTGGGTGCAACCCACGGAAAAAAAACCGCAAATGCCACCCACTGAAAAAACAACCAAATGTACCCCCGCCACATAACCAACCACCCAAATAACCGTGGGTGCAACCCACGGAAAAAAAACCGCAAGTACAACCCACGGAAAAAACAACCAAAAGTACCCCCGCCACATAACCAAACACCCAAATAACCGTGGGTGCAACCCACGGAAAAAAACCGCAGTGCAACCCACAAAAAAAAACCGCAGTGCAACCCACAGTAAATAGCCCAATAATCACCTCCATGAACCTCCGTAAAACCCAAAGGCAAATATCCCAATGGATTGGGAATTACCTGACATACAACCGAAGTGAGCAGCGTGGGATTGCTGTTCTAAGCCTGGTCCTGCTGGGTGTGATCATTTTCCAGGTATTGATACCGGCGGAGACATTTCAAAAACCCCCTGATTTCAGGTTATTTGCTTCCGGGATTGATTCATTCGAAGCCTCCTGGAAAAGGGCTGCCGATTCGGACAGTGTTGCCAGGATAAACCGGTATATCAAGTACCGCAGCAAGCCTGCAGGTTGGCATTTTGACACAGTATCAGCAAAGTCTGGCATTCGTAAACCTCCCCTGGTAGTTGACCTGAACAGGGCCGACACTTTCGAATTGCAGCAGTTGAGGGGCATTGGCCCTGCTTTTGCCAGGAGGATCGTAGCCTATCGCGACCGTTTAAGAGGATTTCATGATGTGGGGCAGTTACTTGAGGTTTTCGGAATGGATACGGCGCGATATGCCATGATTGAAGCCAATCTTACGGTTACCAGGGATTCGGTTCATCCCATTGATCTGAATGCTGTTACCTTCAAGGAGCTGTTGCGGCATCCCTATTTCCCGTTTGCAATCACAAAAGGCATCATGATTTACAGGCAGAAGAACAAGCGGTTTGCCGATATCGGGGAGCTGAGGAAAATAGATGGAGTTAACGATTCATTGTTCCGCAGGATGATCATCTATTTGCGGATCGGCCCATGAGTTATCGTCATCCTCATCTTCGTTGCCCCAGTCCCAGGGTTTGGGTTGAGGTCCCTGTTTTCGGAAGTAGATTGCCAGCAGCAGGCCAGCCAGCAATCCCATAAGGTGTGATTCCCATGAGATCGGCTGGTTTGGAAAAAGTTGCGGGAAGATCCCCCATATGAGGCCTCCGTAAAGAAAGGCGACCAGCAGGGTGATGACCATCAACCCCTTCTCTTTCCTGATGATGCCGCTGAAAAAGATGAAGGATACCAGTCCGTAGATGACACCGCTGGCGCCGATATGTGCGGCTCCTCCGCGGGCAAACACCCACACCCAGATGCCGGTGATCAGGTAAAGCAATCCCATGATCGGCCAGGCGATATCCGCATAAAAATAGAAAAGGAAAGCTCCAAGGATGAGCAGTGGGATTGAATTGGCAAAGAGGTGCGCCAGGTTTGCGTGGAGCAGAGGTGAAGTAAATATCCCGATCAGCCCTTTGGCTTCAAGGGGATAAAGGCCATAATTGTTCAGGTTCAGGTCAAAGATAATATCAGCCCCCTTTATCAGCCATAAAAGGACGACAAACAAAACAGGGTAGAATAAACTCCTGAAAAAACGTATCTTTTCTTCTTCAGCCAAGGGATAATAATTCTCGTTAAAATTAGTTAAAATTGGATCAATACGGCACCCGAAGCTAAAATAAAAGTACCTTTGATCGCTCAAAACCATTGTTTATTAAGCTATTTACGATGAATAAAAAATATGTTGTCCCTATAAGTATCTCCAGTGCGACCCTTGTATTTATGCTGCTAATCTCTGTTTCTTCCAGTGTTTGGGCCCAGCACCAGGACCCGAAGGCCGGGGTGCAGAAGTATAATGCCGCCATGCAGCTCATCCACCTGGCCTATGTTGACACGACCAATGAGGCTAAGCTTGTTGAAAAGGCTATTGTGGAGACCCTCAAGGAACTGGATCCCCACAGCGTTTATATCTCAAAAAAGGATGTTCAGAGGGCCAATGAGCCCCTGGAAGGTAATTTTGACGGGATCGGGGTGCAGTTTGAGATTTTTAAAGACACCATCAATGTTGTCCATTCGATTCCCGGGGGCCCGTCGGACCGGCTGGGTATCATGTCGGGCGACAAGATCATCAGGATTGAGGGCGAGGTTGTTGTTGGCAAGAAGATCACCAACCAGTTTGTCCTTGACCATCTGCGCGGAAAGCGTGGCACAAAAGTGGTTGTTTCCATCTTCAGAAAGGGAAAAAAGGATTTCATCGATTTTACAATTACCCGGGATAAGATTCCCATCAACAGTATTGATGCTGCTTATATGATCAGGCCGGGGATCGGCTATATCAACCTTAACAAGTTCGCCCAGAGTTCAATCCAGGAGTTTACAGATGCAGTAAATCACCTGCAGGCTCAGGGAATGCAAAATATGATTCTTGATTTGCGGAACAATTCAGGAGGTTACATGAACACGGCAATCGACCTGTCGGACCAGTTCCTGAGTCCCGGCAAGATCATTGTCTATACCCAGGGTGTGCACAGTCCGAGGGAAGACTACTATTCATCACCCCAGGGACTTTTTGAGAAGGGCAAGCTGGTGATCATGATCAATGAGAATTCTGCGTCGGCCAGTGAGATCGTCTCGGGAGCCATCCAGGATTGGGACAGGGGAATTATTGTAGGCCGCAGGTCATTTGGCAAGGGGCTGGTTCAGCGTCCCTTCCAGTTGCCCGACAGTTCTGTGATCCGCCTTACCACCGCCAGGTATTACAACCCTTCGGGCAAGTGCATTCAGAAATCCTATGCCGAGGGTACCGATAAGTATTATGAGGATTTCGGAACGCGGTACAAACATGGTGAACTTGTACATCCTGACAGTATTAAATTTCCTGATTCGCTTAAATTTTACACAAATAAAAAGCGGGTCGTATACGGAGGCGGGGGCATCATGCCGGATGTTTTCATCCCATGGGATTCGACCCCGGTTTCGGATTATTACCTCGAATTGCGCCGTAAGAATGTCATTAACAACTTTGTGACCGAATATATCGACAAATCGAGAAAGTCCCTGCAGTCGAAGTATCCTGATTTCGCCTCTTTCGACAGGGGATTCCTTGTCGATGATGCCTTTATGGAAGGGTTTTTTACCTATGCGGAAAAGGAGGGTGTCAAGAAAAACGACAAGGGATGGGCTGCTTCCGAGAAGCTGATTAAATCACAGATCAAGGGTATTGTAGCGCAGAAGCTCTGGGATTTGAACGAGTTGTATGCCATTATCAACCAGTACGATGAGGAGGTGTTAAAGGCAATAGAAGTGGTACAGGATGATGCATTATTCGAAAAACTCAAGATTGACCGGTAACCCGGAAAATAATTCTGACCTTCCTTTTCTTCACCTTGCCCTTCCAGTGATGGATGAGCCGGATTTATTACCGAGGTTGCTTGGTTGCCTTGCAACTCAAACCTATCGCCGGTTCAGGCTGCATATATGTGTAAACCAGCCCGAGTCATGGCGGGACGATCCCGAAAAAGCAACATCATGTGAAAATAATGGTGCAACTCTTCTCATGCTGGAAGAGTGGGAGGGATGTGAAACGGTTGTTATTGACCGGTCAACCAGGGGGCTTGGGTGGATCGGCAAGCAGCATGGAGTCGGCTATGCCCGTAAAACCCTCATGGATCATATAAACAGGGAGGCAACGCCTGACGATGTTATTGTGAGCCTCGATGCCGACTCGGTATTTTCGGAAAATTACCTGTTGTCCATTGCACTGAATTTCAGTGCCCATCCCGGTGCTGTAGCCCTGGCAGTACCCTATTTCCACAAAACGGGACAGGATGATGTTGCCAACAGGGCCATGCTGCAGTATGAGATTTATATACGCCATTATATTCTGAACCTTGACCGCATAGGGTCGCCATATGCTTTTACACAGTAAGCTAGAATTACTTTCAAAAAAAGGCAATGGAAATTTTGCTTATTTAG
>JBAXFZ010000348.1:0-4935 GCA_037139685.1 Bacteroidota bacterium | reverse complement strand
AAACCACCTTCGCCATTTTTGTCGGGGGACTGATCAAAGGAGCCGTGGAAATGTATTCAGAGAAACGAAAACACAACGATGCACAAAAGATACGGGTGGAAAATACCGGGGTACTGCTGGCATCCGGGATGATTGCGGGGGAGGCGCTCATGGGGCTGCTCATTGCCATCTTCGCCGTGTTCAACATCTTCCTCTACAACTATTTCAGCTTCTTTAAAACGCCTACTTTCTACATCAGTTTCGTGGTACTGGCCATCATTGCCTATGTGCTGATCCAGATCCCGCTTAAGAATGCAGGAAAAGCCGACGATCCGGCACCGCCCGCATCAGGAATGTAATCCTATTTAAAACCTTTTTTGAAAGCTGTTTCAACTTCTGGGACAGCTTTCTTTTTAACAGTAAGCACCCCGGATAAAGCGATTAAACTTATTAAAAACCATGAACTTTTTCAAGCGACGCAAAATATTCAAACAGGCTAATTTTCTTGACCTCAGGCCAGTCAAAGTACTCAGCCATGAACTGCGCGACGACGGCGGGATCAACCTGCTGATGCCCCGGTTTAAAAACCGGGTCAACTCGGCCCTGTTCCAGCCGCCGTCAAAAGACAAGATCATCTTTATCAGGCTCGACCGGTTCGGGGGCCATACCTGGCTGCTGATCGACGGCGTATCAACCGTGGCTGAAATCTGTGAAAAGCTGAAAGAACAGTTTCCCGGGGAGCTGGAACCTGTCGAAGCGACCGAGGACCGCGTGACAAAATTTCTCTCGCTGCTTTATCAGCAGCGGTACATTTCGTTCCGTGAAATCGAGGAGAACAGGGACCCCGGATGAGTTTGTAAATAACCTGTACCAATTGGCTGCTATAAACAAACAATCTGACAAATTATTTGCTACCTTTGAGGGTTCAACCAAAATATTTTTTTTTCATATAAAACATTTCCATAAATACAATTGATCATGAGTAACGACATTTTAAAACTCAACCCGACCGCGCTCTGGAAAAATTTCCACAGCCTGACCCAGATTCCACGCCCTTCCAAAAAAGAAGAAAAAATCAGGGAGTTCATTTACAATTTCGGAAAAAACCTTGGTTTGGATACCATCGTTGACGAAGTAGGCAATGTCATCATCCGCAAGCCGGCCACACCCGGCATGGAAAACCGCAAAGGTGTTATCCTGCAGGGACATCTCGACATGGTGCCCCAGAAGAACAGCGACAAGGTACACGATTTTGAAACAGACCCGATCGAAACCATCGTCGATGGCGAATGGGTCCGCGCAAACGGGACCACACTTGGCGCCGATAACGGAATGGGCGTTGCTGCTGCAATGGCTGTTCTCGAATCGACCGATATGGAACACGGCCCAATTGAGGCATTGTTCACCAGCGACGAAGAGACCGGCATGACCGGGGCAACCGGGCTGAAACCGGGTGTTCTCAAAGGAGATATTCTCGTTAACATGGATTCGGAAGACGAAGGCGAACTTTACATTGGCTGTGCCGGCGGAACAAACGGGAACATGACCTTCAGCTACAAAGAACAGGCCGTACCAGCCGGTTTTAAAGGTTTTAAAATCAATGTGACCGGCCTGAAAGGCGGCCATAGCGGCGTGGATATCCACCTTGGACGCGGCAATGCAAACAAGAACATGAACCGTATCCTTTATCACGGGCACGTGAAGCACGGCCTGCTCCTCGCATCTGTCGACGGGGGAAGCCTGCGCAATGCCATCCCGCGTGAATCGTTTGCCCTGGTCGCCGTTCCTGCAGCCAACGTGCAGAATTTCACAGATTGCCTGGGCAGGATGACCACGAAAATCAAAAACGAACTGTCGGCTGTGGAACCAACCCTCAAAATCGAAGCTGTTGCCGCCGAAGTTCCTGCAACTGTAATTGATGAAACCACCTTCGTGAAGTTCATGAATGCCATCTATGCCTGTCCCAACGGGGTAATGCGCATGAGCAACGAAATGACCGGACTGGTTGAAACATCCAACAACCTGGCGATTGTAAAATCGGAGAACGGCACCATCAGCATCAAAAACCTCCTCAGGAGCTCTGTTGATTCGGCAAAAGATGATCTCGAAGTGATGATAAAAAGCATATTCGACCTGGCCGGTGCAGAATCGATCTTCGACGGCAGCTATCCCGGCTGGAAACCGAACCCCGATTCACCGATCCTGAAAACAATGCAGGAGATTTACAACAAGAAATTCGGGAACATCCCGGAAATCAAGGCGATCCATGCAGGTCTCGAATGCGGGATCTTAGGAGGGGCATACCCCAACTGGGATATGATCTCCTTTGGCCCGACCATTCGTTTCCCCCACTCCCCGGATGAAAAGGTGAATATTGCCACCGTGCAGAAATTCTGGGATTTCCTGGTTGCCACACTAAAGAATATCCCGGTTAAGTAACCATATATCAAGATGATGATTCAGGAGGGCGTCCCCAAAGGGTGCCCTCTTTTTTTTTATCAATTCATCCGTATAGCCGTGTTCAGGATGTTCCGCCATAACGTCTGAACTGCAAATCCCAGGAATATTGCCGGCAGCAAATAATTGTACTTGACAAATATGGTTTCTTTACTTACTTTTACAGGTCAATTGAATTACTCCTGATGAAAAACAATTCATTATGAAAAAATCTGTTGCTGCTCTCACAGCCTTCACCCTCCTTCTTTTAGCCCTTTCAGCCTTTCCACAGTCATCCGCCAAAATCCTGGTCCTGCGTCCCGGCCCGGCCGACGGGATCGATGCCGACATCCGCACAGATATGCCTGTAACCCCGCAGGGGACAAGCCCCGATTTTATTGCAAATGCCTGGACTGCACAGGGGAACTACTTCACCCAGCGAAGCCTGCTTAAGTTTGACCTGTCGCAGGTTCCCGCCGGAGCCAGTGTGCTCCAGGCCACTCTTTACCTTTACACGAATCTCACCACAGGGCACCACCAGCTCGATTCGGGGGCAAATGCCGCAAACCTCTACCGTATCGCAGAACCCTGGTCGCCGAACCAGGTAACCTGGAATAACCAGCCCTCCTTTTTGGCCGGCGATCCGGTTTTCCTGCCTCAATCGGTCACCCACACAGAGAATTACACTATTGATGTAACAGCTCACGTACAGGACATGGTTGCCAATCCTGCAGCCAATTACGGCTGGCTGTTCAGGTTACAGACCGAAGAAAAATACCGCTGTATGGTGTTTGCCTCAAGTAACAACCTGAATGAGGAATGGAGGCCGAAGCTGGTGATTCAGTATACCTCCTGCGAGCTCCCGGTGGCCGGGTTCAGCTTTGTTATAAATTCGCGGGAGGTTCAGTTTACTGACATCTCAACACATGCAACCTCCTGGAACTGGACATTTGGTGATGGCTCGACGTCAACCGACCAGAACCCGGTTCATACATACGCAAACCAGGGAAACTTCCAGGTATGCCTCGAGGTTGCCGACAGCTGCGGGTTCTCTTCCCACTGCGAAGCCGTAGTCATCGACTGTACCGGGCCCCAGGCAGGTTTCACCTTCAGCAATGCCTTCACAACGGTTAGCTTTACCGACACATCCCATGTTGCAAACCCGCTGTCATGGTTCTGGGAATTCGGCGACAGCACCACTTCAACACAGCAGAACCCGGTTCACCAATACAGCAATTACGGGTTCTATAAAGTCTACCTGACCGTTACCAATGGCTGCGGAACCGACCAGGCCTATCAGCAGGTTGTGCTAAGCGAACCCCCGCTGGTCCCCGGGTTTTCAACATCACAGAATGAGACGGATAACCTGAAGGTTTCTTTCAGCAATCAATCAACGGGTGCGACCTGGTGGCTCTGGGACTTTGGCGACGGAACATCATCCGTTGATCAGAACCCGGTACATGTGTATGAAAAATACGGCGAGTACCAGGTTTGCCTCACCGCCGGCAACCATGCAAGCCAGGAGACAGCCTGCAACCCGCTTAAGGTTTCAAAGATTGATGTAATTCAAAACGGCTGCAGCATCCTTTTCTATCCGAATCCATTCTCCGTTTCAGGGAAACTTTATTTTATGCTTTTTGAGGATGCCGGCGTTGTAAATATAACTGTTACTGACCTTGCAGGTAGGACAATCTTAAAACGGGAGTACACAGATTCAAGGAAAGATATCCCGGTGGAAGTGGATATCAATGGCCTCGACAGGGGAACATACCTCATAAGGGGTACCTTCAACAACATGTTAAAAATAACGAAGCTGGAAGTAAGGTGATCTGCTATTTCAGCTCGAACGCACAGAAATAATAATTGTTTGCAGCGCCGATCAGGTCGAACTTAAGGTAAAAACTTGAAGTAAACATCTGGAAAGCAAGAAACTCGTGCATGGGGACATTGAACTGGTCAAACAGGATGATGTCCCCTTTTTTCAGGTAGGGTGCCAGCATGGTGAGCACATAGAGCGTTGAAGTAAAGAGGTCGGCATCCATCAGGATGACTTTCCTTTTGTCGGGATCTAGTTCGCGGACAAAGCCCGGTACCGTTTCCTGGAAAAGGCCCTTGTAAAACCTTGCACGCTTATCATTGGTTTCAGGAACACTGGCACTCATGGCGCCCTGTTTGAACCCGCCCCAGTCTTCGGGAAGCCCCTCAAAAGTGTCGAAACCGGAAAATGATGAAGACGGATCGGTATTGGCATTAAGCCACCATGCAAAAGAGGAACCTCCCGAAACACCAAATTCAAGGTAGGTGATCGCCTGGTCAAGCTGCTTTGTTTTTAAAACATGGTCGTACAGTTTATAGCGTTTCGAATAGTCCCATTTTGGAGAATAAAAATCATTGAAATCGATATTCCCGTTCCTGCTGATCCATTTTGACACCTTTGACATATAGGCCAGGTTCAGTAAAAACCCGGAAAAAGGTTCGATGATGTTGTGCAGTTTGAAACGATAAAAAGACCATTTTGTC
>JBAXFZ010000347.1:0-4943 GCA_037139685.1 Bacteroidota bacterium | reverse complement strand
TTTGGTGTCTCCTCGCCAGGACTCGAACCTGGGACCCATTGATTAAGAGTCAATTGCTCTACCAACTGAGCTACGAAGAGTTTTCGGCCTGCAAAAGTAGTGACTTTTTTGGGAAATATTACCGGAAGTGCGAAAAATTTTATCTTTGTAAGGTTATGGCGGCATGCGGAGGTGAATGAGCAATGAACAATGAGGAATGAACAATGAGCAATAAGGGGCAGAAATCGGCACTGAACGTAATGAACGGCATCGACCAGCCGCCGCAGATCAACGAAGAGGCGGCCGGGAAGATCCGTGCGCACCGAGCCAGGCCGCTCACCACGCAGGAATACCTCGACGGGATATTTTCAGGAAACCGGACCATCCTCAGCAAGGCCATCACCCTGGTCGAAAGCAACCTGCCCGCCCACCAGGCACAGGGACAGGAGATCATCGCTGAATGTCTTAAAAGAACAACAAATTACGAATTACCAACAACGAATACAGCGACCCCCTCCACGGGTCACACGTCACCCGTCACGCGTCACGAAACAACCGAACAGCCCTCCCCCGCGCATCACGCGTCACGCATCACGGGTCACGCGTCACGCGTCACGGGTCACGAAACCAGTGTCACGGGTCACGAACACCCCCCCCGGCAAAGCATCCGAATCGGCATTACCGGCGTGCCGGGAGTGGGAAAAAGCACCTTTATCGAAGCGCTGGGAAAGAACCTTACGGCCAGGGGACACAAGCTGGCGGTGCTGGCCGTTGACCCCAGCAGCAGCCGTTCGAAGGGGAGCATCCTGGGAGACAAGACCCGCATGGAGGAGCTTGCGGTCGATCCCGACGCCTATATCAGGCCCTCTCCTGCAGCGGGATCACTCGGGGGAGTGGCGCGCAAGACGCGCGAAACGATCGTGCTGTGCGAGGCTGCCGGGTTTGACGTTATATTTGTCGAAACGGTGGGGGTGGGACAATCGGAAACAACCGTCCATTCGATGGTCGACTTTTTCCTGTTGCTGATGCTGGCGGGCGCCGGCGACGAGCTGCAGGGGATCAAGCGGGGAATCATCGAGATGGCCGATGCCATCTTTATCAACAAGGCCGACGGGGATAACCTGGGCAAGGCTAAGACCGCCAGGGTTGAATATGCCAACGCGCTGCACCTTTTCCCCCCTCCCGGCAGCGGGTGGACCCCGGTGGCCGGCATCTGCTCGGCCCGCACAAAGACAGGGATCGGCCAGGTATGGGAGCTCATCATGGAGCACTGCAGGATCACGGGCGAAAGCGGCTTTTTTCACCAGCGGCGCATGGAGCAGAACCGGCAGGTATTCCGCGAATCGATCGAGGCGGGGCTGCAGCACCATTTTTTCACCAGCAAAGAGGTGAGCCGGGTGATTGAAGGACTCGAAATTCAGATCATGAAGGGGAGCCTGAACCCCTACCAGGCGGCGCAAGAGCTGCTTGAAAAATACTTTAAAGCAGGATAAGTCAAATCAAAATGCAAAATGCAAAATGCAAAATGCAAAGGACAAAATGCAAAGAGAAATGTAAAATTTAAATAATGAGGGGGTAGCTACCTGTTATTTTGCATTAGGCCTTTTTTCATTTACTTTTTGCATTTTGCATTTTGCATTTTACACTTCGGTTTACCGCGTCTGTCTCCTTCTGATCATGCCGGTCCGTATGTTTGAGGCTAGTACGCTTAGGACCAGGATGGAGGCGATGACGACCAGGGAGACGTTGGTGGGAATGTTGAACAGGTCGTGGATCAGCATCTTCACACCGACAAATGTCAGCAATACGGCCAGCCCAAGCTTCAGGTAGTGAAAACGGTTCATGATGTCCATCACCAGGAAAAAGAGGGAGCGCAACCCGAGTATGGCGAAAATATTGGAAAAAAAGACGATATAGGGATCCTGGGTTACCGAGAAGACGGCCGGGACGGAGTCGACGGCAAACAGTACATCAGTAAACTCAATAACCATAAGTACGATAAACAGCGGGGTGACATAGAGCGCCCCTTGCTGGCGGATGAAAAACGTCCCGGTATGTTCGTCGGCGGTGACCCTGAAAAACCGTGAAACAAGCCTGACCACCGGGTGTTTCTCGGTATCGATCTCCTCATCCACATCCCCGTAAATAAACTGGTACCCCATCCTGAAGCCGATTACCAGCAGCATCCCCCCGAAGACCAGGAGGAACCAGGCAAAGCGCTGGATGAGTGCGCTGGCGGCGAAAATGAAGATAAAACGCATCACGATGGCTCCCAGGATGCCCCAGAAGAGGACGCGCTTGAAATACTTTGGCTGGATGCTGAAGGATATGAAGATCAGCACGATGACAAATACATTGTCGACCGAGAGGGAATATTCGATGAGGTAGCCTGTAAGATACTCGAGCGACAGGTTCCTGTTGTAGGCGTGTATGGCCTCGTCGAGGCTGAGCCCTGCAATGCTGACAGGGTGGTGAAACCTGGAGATCCGCGCCTGTATCTCGGCAAGGGTGTTTGCACCGTGGATCCAGTTGCCGTGAAAGCGGATAAGGAGATAAAAAACCACCGAAATGCCAACCCATACAAAGGTCCAACCCATCGACTCCTTAAAGGAGAGAACATGGCTCTTTTTCTGGAAGAAACCCAGGTCGATCCCCAGCATCAGGAAGATGAAAACCAGGAAGGAGGAGAAGAAAACTATTTCGTTGAGGTTCGACATGCTTTTAAAAAGTCGCTGTTTCACTGCCGTGCAGGACTACAAAGTTATAAAATATTCTTACTTTTGCCTGCTCCAGACATTAACAGTACCACATATCCCATGAACGATAACATCTCGCTGAATCCCAACGCACTCGTGCAATTTCTCGGAAAACCCGCCGATGACTTCACCAAAGCCGACCTGATCCGCTTTATTGAGGCCAAAGGCATCCAGATGATCAATTTCCGCTATTCGGCAGCCGACAGCAGGCTGAAGACCCTTAACTTCATCATCAAGGACCGCCAGCATCTCGACAGCATCCTGAGTGCCGGGGAGCGGGTCGACGGATCGAGTCTCTTCCCCAATTACGTGGAAGCCGGATCTTCCGATCTCTATGTCATCCCGCGTTACCGCACGGCCTTTGTGAACCCCTTCTCCGAAATTCCAGCCGTTGACATCCTCTGTTCCTATTACGACAAGGATGGCCAGCCATATGCCAATTCGCCGGAATATATCCTGCGGAAATCGCATGAAGTGCTCAAAGCCAAAACCGGCCTGTCGTTCGAGGTGATGGGCGAGCTTGAATACTACATCATCAGCGAGCAGAACCAGCTGTTTGAAGCCGTTGACCAGCGCGGTTACCATGAATCGTCGCCCTTCTGCAAATGGGAAAAGCTGCGCACCGAAGCCATGCAGGCCATCGCCAAATGCGGCGGATTCATCAAATACGGCCATTCCGAGGTGGGAAATTTCACCGAGGCAGGGCTCTCCTATGAGCAGAACGAAATTGAATTCACCCCCGTCCGCCTCGAAGATGCAGCCGACCAGCTGATGATCGCCAAATGGGTGCTGCGTTCGCTTGCGCACAAATACGGCGTGACCATCACCTTTGCCCCCAAAATAACCACAGGCAAGGCAGGCAGCGGCATGCACGTGCACACCCGCCTGATGAAGAACGGGAGCAGCGTGATGCTGGATAACGGGAAATTGTCGGATACCGCCCGGAAGGCCATTGCCGGTTACCTCGATCTCTCGCAGTCGCTCACCGCTTTCGGGAATATGATCCCCACCAGCTATTTCCGCCTGGTGCCGCACCAGGAGGCGCCAACCAACATCTGCTGGGGCGACCGTAACCGGTCGGTCCTGGTAAGGGTGCCGCTGGGATGGGGCAGCAAACACGATATGATAACCGATGCCAACCCCAACGAACCCGACACCCAGGAAGGCTTTGGCAGCCGCCAGACTGTTGAGTTCCGCTGCCCTGACGGTTCCGCCGACATCTACCTGCTCTTTGCCGGGCTCACGGTAGCCGCACGTCATGGGATCGAGATGCAGAATGCCCTGGAAATAGCTAAAAAGAGCTATGTCGATGTCAACATTTTCGAGGAGAAGCACCAGTCGCGGGTTAACGAGCTGCAGCAACTGCCCTTCTCATGCTGGGAATCGGCCGGATACCTCGAAAAGCACCGCGCCGTCTATGAAGAACACGGGATCTTCCCGAAACAGATCATCGACGGACTTATCCGCTATTTAAAGAGTTTCAACGACCTCGAGCTTCGCGACAAGGTCAGGCAGAACGAAAAGGAGCTGGTGAAAATGGTCAACACCTACATGCACTGCGGATAGGCTCCAGCCGGCAGCGAATCCGGGATTTACTCTTTCGGTATCTGATGCAATCTACAGGACCTCGCCTGCTGGTTCATTTCGCACTTTTCCTGATGGCATCCAGGTAGATTTTCCTGATGCTGTTCTTCTCCTCCCCTTCGGCAATTGCCTCCGCTGCAGGGACCAGGTCGTGGTTCACGGGCAGCTTCAGCCTGATGATTGCGGCTAACGCAAAGGCAGCGCTCCACCTTACAACCGTTCCCTTGTGCACCGTATTGTCGAGGAGGTTTTTTATGGCCTGGTCGACCAGTTTTGTTAAAGTATCTGCCTGACAAAATATAGTTGTATCCTTTGCTGTAAGGCCGTAAGTGTTTTGTATCGTTAGATTTTCCAAATTAATATCACTAAAAACATCTACGTTGTATGCAAGAAATGGGAGGTTATCGCTAAAAAACCATGATGCTTTAATCAGTCCCCCGCCTGTATCAAGCAATTCATCGCTTTCATCAGATATTGAAATGCCTGTAAAAATTGTTTATTTAATGGATTTATTGGGTGAACACTTTCCGCAATTAGAAGGAGACCAAGTAACATTTATAGGGTCAACCTTTGTAAATTATGGAGAAGAATAAGGAAGTAAAAAGCTTTGATGCAGTTACTATG
>JBAXFZ010000346.1:0-4973 GCA_037139685.1 Bacteroidota bacterium | reverse complement strand
GTCGAGCTGATCGAAGAGCTCCCTGAGGGCCTCGTCGGAGGAAAAATCCCAGGTAAGCCTGACGAAGGGTTCCCGTTTGGGTTTATAGGGGTCGTTGAGCTCCTCCTCCGGCAGGATAAAGCCCTTCTCGATCATCCCTTTTATCACCGGGATGGTCTTCTGCAGTTCGAGAATCTTTGAAACCTCCGAAATGGCAATTGTTTTGCGGTTGTGCAGCGCCTCAAGCAGGAGCAGCTCCTTTTCGTTCAGCCCCGAGATGTCATCCGGCAACACCGGGTTCAATGCGATCTTTGACTCACTGGCAAGTTTGAAGGCCGAAGGGAGGGCTGCGTTCATCACCTCCCCGGGATGGCAAAGGTAATACCCGGCAATCCAGTCCCAGAACGAACATTGAACAGCTGTCACTATCGGGTTTTCATCCAGTACCGAATAGATATATTTGGGAAGCCTGTCCGGGGGCGGGGTTTCATGAACCCTTACAACAAGCGCCGTGTAAATTTTCCTGGCCCCGAACTGCACAACAACGCGCACCCCGGTTTTCACCTGGCTGTTCAGGTCACAGGGCACCCTGTAGGTAAATATCCCCCCCACAGGCAAAGGCAGCAACAGATCGGCAAAAAGGGTGGTCCGTTCCAATAAGACAGTTTTTCTCTTTATAAGGCCAGGATGCGCGACATTTCAAGCATCTCCTTGTTGATATCCTTATGGTGCTTGATGGCCTTTTCGAAGGGGGTGAAAAGCACCTCTTTATTGACAATGCCGGCCATCACGCCGCGCTGTCCCTCAAGCAGTCCCTTAACTGCCAGGTACCCGAGGGAACTTGCCAGCACCCGGTCAAACGCGCTTGGCGATCCACCACGCTGGATGTGACCCAGGATGGTGACCCTGGCATCCATCTCTGGGAGTTTTTCTTTCACCTTTGCAGCGACTTCATAGGCGCCTCCCATATCGTCACCTTCGGCCACAATCACAATCCCCGAGGTTTTGCTCCTTCGCCAGTCGTGCTTGAGCAGCCTGGCCAGGTTGTCGATATAGGTAGTGGTTTCGGGCACCAGGATAAACTCGGCTCCGCAGGCAATCCCGCTGCGAAGGGCAATAAACCCTGCATCACGGCCCATTACCTCGATAAAAAAGAGCCGTTCGTGTGAATTGGCCGTGTCCCGGATTTTATCGGCAGCCTCCACCACCGTATTTACGGCTGTGTCGTACCCGATAGTCGCGTCGGTGCCGTAGAGGTCGTTATCAATTGTACCGGGAAGCCCGATGATGGGAAAATTAAACTCCTTGTCGAAGATGGAGGCACCGGTAAAGGTTCCGTTTCCGCCTATGGCGACCAGTGCATCAATTCGATGCTCCCTGAGGTTGTTATAGGCCTGGAGCCGGCCGGTATATTCCATGAACCGTGCACTCCTGGCGGTTTTCAGAATGGTTCCGCCCCGCTGGATTATGTTGGAGACAGAACTGCTGTTCATGGGTTCAATCTGGTTGTCGATCAACCCGTCGTAACCGCGGCAGATGCCGTAGACATCCAGTCCGCAGAAAATTGCGGTACGCACCACCGCCCTGATCGCCGCATTCATCCCCGGGGAATCACCCCCGGAAGTCATAACACCTATGCTTGTAATGTGAGCCATAATTTATCGGATTTTATCTTCTTTTTAGTTTGGATACTGCCAAAAACAACCGGCTATTTCGCCATTTCACCATTTCGCTATTTCCCTATTTCTCCTGCAAAGGTACAAAAGGATCCGAAAATCCTTTTTTCCCCGCGAACATTTCAAACTTCACGAAGCGGCATTCCAGGGGGCCGTTAAAAACGGGGATCCTGCGGGATGGCCTGAGGCCAATGAATTTAATCGATTCAAGGTCGGAGGAGATAAACCAGGCGGTATATCCAGCATATTTACGTTTGAGGGTATCGCCGATCATTTTATAAAACACCAGCGAATCTTCAATTTTAAGCCGTTCGTCGTATGGCGGGTTTGAGATTATAAATCCCCTTTCGAAGGGCGGTTTTGCATCTTCGAATGAAGAAACCTCAACTGAAATATCATCATGGAGCCCTGTAAAACCGAGGTTTTCGCGTGCCGATTCGATGGCGCGTTCAGCCCGGTCGGAGCCGTGGATTTTCAAGCCAGCCGCAGAGATCATCGTACGGCATTCATCCTTCACCTTTTCCCATAAAACAGGATCGAAATCGCGCCATTTCATGAAGCCCCATTCTTCGCGGAAAATGCCGGCCGGCATGTTTTTAGCGAACATCGCCGCTTCAATAAGCAGTGTTCCGGAACCGCACATGGGATCGAACAGGGGGGTGGCGGGATCCCATTGCGACAGCTGGATAAGCCCTGCTGCCAGGACCTCGTTGATTGGCGCAGGCCCGGTACTCTTGCGATAACCGCGCCGGTGAAGGGACTGCCCCGACGAATCGATGGCTACGGTGCACGAATCCTTGAACAGGTGAACGTTGATCTTCAGGTCGGGGTTTTCAAGATCGACCGAAGGACGCTTTCCCAGTTTCTCCCGCAGCCGGTCGACGATGGCATCTTTCGACCGCTGAGCTACGAATTGCGAATTGGTGAATACCGTATAGGAGATGACGGCATCTATCGAAAATGAATGTTCGGCATCTAGCCAGTTTTCCCAGGGAAATTCGTAGATCTGCTCATAAAGGTCCTTCTGCTCCAGTATCTCGAAATGAAACAGCGGCTTCAGCACCCGTAAGGCAGTCCGGCAGGCGTAATTAATCCTGTACATCAGTTCGGTGTCACCCGTGAACGAAACCGCCCGGTTGAGCTTCATTATATCAAATGCTCCGAGCGTCTCAAGTTCACCGGCCAGGACATCCTCGAGACCGGCAACTGTTTTCGCGATTAACGGGAAGGTAATTTTGCTTTCGTCATGATCCATCTTGAATAATTCTAAATTTGCCTGTTGTTAATTAGGTTCTTAACAGGTCCGATTTTTCCGGAAAGTTACGACAATTTTAAATTCTTATCTTTGAAAAAAAGATCATTCCATGAACCACCGGATCCTTCTGCTCTCATTGTTTTGCATTTGTATTGCTTCAACCTGCTTCACGCAGGAGAGCTACTCCGTTTCAGGGAGAGTCATTGATTTCAAGACAAAAGAATCGCTCGCTTTTGTCAACATCGTGTTGAACAACAGCAACAACGGGGGAACCACCGATATCGACGGCAGGTTCAGCCTGCAGTCGCCTCAACCGGTTAAGAGCATCCTCCTCTCCTATGTGGGGTACGCATCGAAAACAGTGGAAACAGGCAGTCATACGCGTGACCTGCTGATCCAGCTGGTTCCGAAGGATATCGACCTGCGGGAGGTGGAGATACTGCCGGGGATCAACCCGGCCCACAGGATCATCCGCAACGCAATCGACAACCGCGACATCAACGACCCGGAAAAGGTATCAACCTTCTCCTATACAGCCTATGACAAAACCGTTTTCACCGCCGATGCGGACACCACGGTGAAAAACGATTTTTCAGGACTGGTCGATACTTCGCTGATGCCGAATCACAAAGGCATGGGCGTTGAGTTCCAGGCAAAATCCGACACCGGCAAAATCAATTCAGCCTCCATGGATTCTGCAAACAGCACCATCGAGAAACTGATAAGCACCCAGTACCTGTTCCTGATGGAAAATGTGACCAAGCGGAAGTTCATGGCACCCGACAAAAACTACAACAAGGTGATTGCCACCAAGATGTCGGGTTTTAAAGATCCGATCCTGGTCTTCCTCTCCACCCAGATCCAGTCATTCTCATTCTACAAGCCCGTCATCGCGATCATGATGAAAGAGTATGTCAACCCGATCGGAAGCGGCAGTTTCAGCAAGTATTTCTTCAAAATTGAAGATACCACCTATGTGGGAAAAGACACGGTATTCATCGTTTCATTCAGGCCCAGGAAAGGAACCAATTTTGACGGCATGAAAGGTCTTATTTCCATCAGCAGCCACAACTGGGGCATCCAGAACGTTACCGCCGAACCCTACCCTAACACCGGCGGCTTTATGATCAGGATACACCAGCTTTATGAACTGATAGACGGGTTGCAGTGGTTTCCGGTGCAGCTCAATACCGATGTTGCTTTTAACAACATGCGCATCGGAAAATACAAAGCGGTAGGCAGCGGGCGCAGTTACATTCGCGACATTGTGCGTAACCCGGAATTAGTCAGGAGTGAAGTCAACCATCTCGATGTTGAGGTTGATAAAGATGCCACTTCACGCAGCGAGCCATTTTGGAATCAATACCGGATGGACAGCCTGAGCAATAAAGACCGGCAGACCTATAAAGTGTTAGACAGCGTTGGGAAAGCCAACAATTTCGATAAAATGGCCAAAACCTTTCAAACCCTGTTAACCGGTCGTATACCCTGGGGGCCCATTGACATCGACATCAACCGTTTTCTGAATTACAACACCTATGAAGGACTGGTGACAGGCGCCGGTATTCATACCAACGGCCGGTTGGCTGACTGGTTTAAAATCGGCGGGTTCTACCAGTATGCCTTTGGCATTTCAACCTCAAAATACGGTGGTGATGCATGTGTTGTGCTGAACCGCCGCCGCGACCTCTCCCTCTCAGCTGCCTATTCTTATGACCTCACTGAATCTGGCGGAGTGAGGTTTCTCCGATTTTACAGTCAACCGGTTGAAGTGGTTGAAAAGCAAGCACCGAACCATGAACAAACCCAGAGCACATGTTCTCGCTGCCTTGCTGCTCTCGCCGCTCGCCGCGCTTCAGGCTGCCGAGGCACCAACCACGAAGCCACAGGCTGTCGTGACGATCAATACGGACGCCCCGACCGTAGCTTACAGCCGGATGATCTTCGGTGGCTTTCTTGAGCATTTTGACAACCAGATCTACGGCGGGGTTTTCGAGCCAGGTTCACCGCTGGCCGACAAACAGGGCTTTCGCAAGGATGTCCTCGCGGCACTTAAGGAATTG
>JBAXFZ010000345.1:0-4985 GCA_037139685.1 Bacteroidota bacterium | reverse complement strand
AGGATCCCTGAACCTTCTTGCAATTCTGGACTTTGGGCCAATGTATCTTGCCATGCTACTTGATATATGTAATAATTAAACTCTTCTTCTTTTGGGAGGACGACATCCGTTGTGCGGCAATGGAGTGATATCAACAATCTCCGTTACCTCGATTCCCGCGGTATGCAGGGTGCGGATAGCTGATTCGCGGCCGGCTCCGGGTCCCTTGATATAAACCTTCACCTTGCGGAGACCCTGGTCATAAGCAACCTTTGAAGCATCCTGGGCTGCCATCTGGGCAGCATACGGGGTATTCTTCTTCGATCCCTTAAAACCCATCTTCCCTGCTGATGACCAGCTGATAACCTGGCCAGCATTGTTGGTCAGCGTAATGATGAGATTGTTAAAAGAGGCGTTAACATAGGCTTTACCTATTGCGTCAACCTTTACAACCCTTTTCTTTGAACTTTTTTCAGTCTTTGCCATATTCTAATTTACTACATGCATTAACGATTAACCTTTGGTTGCCTTTTTCTTGTTTGCAACGGTTTTTTTCCTGCCCTTGCGGGTACGGGCATTGTTCTTCGTACTTTGTCCGCGCACAGGCAATCCCAGACGATGACGGATTCCACGGTAGCAACCGATGTCCATCAGACGTTTGATATTCATCTGGACTTCAGAACGCAGGGCACCTTCGATCTTGAAATTATCGTTGATAACCGAACGGATTTTATTCTGTTCTTCATCATTCCAGTCCTGAACCTTCTTGTTCCTGTCAACTCCTGCCACATCAAGGATCTTTTGAGCAGTGCTTCTTCCAATACCAAAGATATAGGTCAGCCCAATTTCACCCCTTTTATTTTTAGGTAAGTCAATACCTGCAATTCTGGCCATAACAATCCAATTTTATGTTTGTAATATTTTAACCTTGTCTTTGTTTGAACTTAGGGTTCTTTTTGTTAATGACATACAATTTGCCATTCCTGCGAACGATCTTGCAATCTGCAGACCTTTTTTTAATTGATGCTCTGACTTTCATTTTACGTTTTCTTTAAGTCTATTGATATCTGAACGTAATTCTTCCTTTTGTTAAATCATACGGTGACATTTCGATTCTGACGCGGTCCCCGGGAAGAATTTTTATATAATGCATCCTCATTTTGCCCGATATGTGGGCCGTAATAACATGCCCGTTCTCTAATTCCACCCGGAACATTGCGTTGCCAAGGGATTCGATTACCGTGCCATCCTGTTGAATTGACGATTGTTTTGCCATACTATATACTGGTTGATCCTAGAACTTCTTCAATATACCTGAAGGTTGATAAAACATCCGCCTTTTCCTTTCTCACCGCCACTGTAAGCTCAAAATGAGCCGATGGCATCCTGTCTGCAGTACGGATTGTCCATCCATCCGGGTCCTGGATCACCATCTTTGTACCCATGTTGATCATGGGTTCAATGCAGATTGTCAACCCTGCAGGCAACTTGGCACCCCATCCCTTCTTCCCGTAATTCGGAATGTCAGGTTTTTCATGCAACTGCCTGCCGATTCCGTGCCCTACAAGTTCCCTTACCACCGAATATCCAAACCCTTCAACATACTCCTGCACGGCTGCACTGATGTCACCTACCCGCTTACCTGCGACGGCAACTTCCACAGCCCGGTACAACGATTCTTTGGTTCGCTTGAGCAAGTTCATCACCTCGGCGGTGACCTCCCCTACAGGGAAGGTATATGCCGAATCCCCGTAATAACCATCCTTCTGGCATCCACAGTCGATCGAAACGATATCACCATTTTTAAGAACTTTTTCTCCCGGAATTCCATGCACCACCTCTTCATTGACTGAGATGCATAAGGTTCCCGGAAAACCTCTGTAACCTTTAAACCCCGGAACCGCTCCCTGCGACCGGATAAAATCTTCAGCTATTTTGTCAAGTGTTATCGTGCTAACACCGGGCCTTATATTTTTCGCGACCTCCGCGAGCGTTTTACTAACAATAATGGCATTTTCCCTCAGTAATTCAATCTCCTCCGCTGTTTTGACTGTCATCTGTTTATTAAACATAGATTATTGTCCGGTTGCGGAAAACGAGGATGAACGACCTTTTATTCTGCCCGATTTTGTAAGACCATCGTAATGCCTCATCAACAAATGGCTTTCGATTTGCTGCAGGGTATCAAGTACAACACCCACAAGGATCAAAAGAGAGGTACCCCCGTAAAACTGTGCAAACTGTGAAGTAACCCCGACCATTCTTACAAAGGCAGGCATGATCGCTACAAAACCAAGGAAAATCGAACCAGGCAGCGTGATACGTGACATGACGTCATCGATAAATTCAGCAGTCTTTTTACCTGGCTTAACCCCGGGAATAAAACCACCGTTCTTCTTCATATCCTCGGCCATCTGGTTGGGATTCACCGTAATTGCCGTATAGAAGTAGGTAAAGAAGATGATAAGGATGAAAAATGTCAGGTTGTAAACGATCCCGTTAATATCGGTAAAAACCCTGGCAAAGCCTGTCAGTGTCTCATTACTGGCGAAACCGGCAATGGTCAATGGCAGGAACATGATGGCCTGGGCAAAGATGATCGGCATAACACCGGCGGCATTCACCTTGAGGGGAATGTACTGGCGAACTCCTCCGTACTGTTTGTTACCAACGATGCGCTTGGCATACTGGACCGGGATTTTCCGGGTTCCCTGCACAAGCAGGATGGTAACCAGGATAACGAGAACCAGGAAGGCAATTTCAACGACGAAGAAAACAAGTCCGCCACCCTTCTGTTCCATTCTCGAAACCAGTTCTCCAAATAAAGCAAAGGGCAACCGAGCCATGATCCCGATCATGATGATCAGGGAGATGCCGTTACCGATCCCTTTATCCGTGATCCGTTCACCGAGCCACATGACAAACATTGAGCCGGCAGTGAGAATGATAATGGATGATATTCCGAAAAAGGAGAATACAGAGTGATGTGTCACGCTGGCGCTGAAGGGCATGATGCCTTCGGCAGGCAATTGTGATGCAAGGTTTGCAATGTAGGCGGGGGATTGGAAAATCAAAATGACAACGGTGAGATAACGTGTCATCTGGTTGATTTTCTTACGTCCGCTTTCTCCCTCTTTCTGAAGCTTCTGGAAATAAGGGATGGCCATACCAAGCAGCTGCATTACGATTGAAGCCGAAATGTAAGGCATGATACCCAATGCGAAGATTGAGGCATTTGAAAATGCACCTCCAGAAAACATGTTCAGCAATCCCAGCAAACCCGACTTCGTCTGGTTTTGCAGGTTGGCGAGCATACTGGGGTCGACACCGGGAAGTACTACATAGGATCCCAGACGATATATCAGGATAATACCGATTGTATAAAGTATCCTCTTTCGGAGGTCTTCAATCTTCCAGATGTTTCGAATGGTTTGGATCAGTTTTTTCATTCAAACGAGTTTAAAGTATGTTAGCGACTCCACCTAATTCTTCAATGGCTTTCTTGGCTGTTGCCGAGTAACCATGTACGGTAACTTCAAGTTTGGTCTTCAGTTCCCCGCGACCCAGGATCTTGATCCGGTCATGTTTCGAGGCATATCCGCATTCAACAATAACTTCGGCAGTAATTACGCCCAGCTTTTTGTTTTCAGCGATAAGCTCAAGAATGTCCAGATTGATTCCTTTATATTCAACCCGGTTGAAATTCTTGAATCCAAACTTTGGGACACGACGTACGAGTGACATCTGTCCGCCCTCATACCCTAATTTCTTAGAGTACCCCGAGCGTGACTTGGCTCCCTTATGACCACGGGTGGAAGTTCCACCGTGACCTGAGCCCTGGCCCCTGCCAATACGCTTAACCTTTTTTGTTGAACCTTTTGCCGGTTTAAGATTGCTTAAATCCATTTCAGTATTGTTTATCTTTTATTATACTTTTTCAAATGTAACCAAGTGCAGAACTTTGTTCAACATGCCCAGAATCTGGGGTGTAGCATCATGTTCTACCGTGTGGCGGATCCTCTTCAGGCCCAAAGCCTGTAAGGTGCGTTTCTGACGCAACGGTCTTCCGATGCCACTGCGAACCTGTGTTATTTTAATTTTTTCCATTGCTTAAAACAGCCTTAAATAATTTACACTTAGCCATTAAATACTTGATTCAGCTCAATTCCCCTGAGTTGTGCGATCGTATAAGGATCACGCAGCTTGATCAGGGCATTGATTGTGGCTTTCACCACGCTGTGCGGGTTCGATGAACCTTTTGACTTTGCAAGAACATCCTTTACGCCGACACTTTCCAATACGGCACGCATGGCACCACCTGCAATAACTCCTGTTCCCGGGGCAGCCGGTTTCAGGTAAACCAGGGCACCACTGTACTTACCCAGCTGATCGTGTGGAATCGTACCTTTCAGGATGGGAACCTTGATCAGGTTTTTCTTGGCATCGTCAACACCCTTTGCAATCGCAGCCGTGACTTCCTTGGCTTTTCCAAGACCATAACCGACAACCCCGTTCTCGTTACCTACCACAACGATGGCAGAAAAACTGAAGGTACGACCGCCCTTGGTGACTTTGGTAACACGCTGAATACTGACAAGGCGATCCTTGAATTCGATTTCGCTCGACTTAACTCTCTTTACATTAACGTTTGTCATATCTTCCTTAGAATTTTAGGCCACCTTCCCTGGCAGCATCGGCCAAAGATTTCACCCTGCCATGATATAAATAACCATTACGATCAAAAACAACTTTCTCGATACCAGCCTGGATTGCCTTTTCAGCCACCTGCTTGCCGACCATCTTGGCGATGTCGGTTTTGGTACCTTTCTGGTCCTTCATCCCCTTTTCCATGGATGATGCTGCAACCAGCGTCTTTCCTGACTGATCATCAATCAATTGAACATAAATTGACTTACAGCTGCGGAAAACACTCATGCGAGGCCTGTCAGGAGTCCCTTGTACGATTTTACGTATCCTTTTTTTGATCCTGAACCTGCGAAATTCTT
>JBAXFZ010000344.1:0-4998 GCA_037139685.1 Bacteroidota bacterium | reverse complement strand
CAAATCTACCTATGTAAGGAAGATCGTTGTCAGGGGAACTTCCTACATCGTAGGAACAGGGATCTATCCCGAATAGACTGCAATAAACTCCGCCCCCCCCTCCATATGGCAGGATCAGTAAACCTGGGGCACAAAGGTCTGTTCCGACATGGGAGGCCTTACATACGATTTATCCTTTTCAAGCGGGGGCAGGATAATGGTTTCGCGGGGTACATCCGCATAATGAACCAGGCTTAGAAGGTGGCTTATGCAATTCAGCCGCGCCCTGCGCTTATCGTCGGCCTCTACAACATACCAGGGCGACAACTTGGTGTCGGTATAGGAAAACATCTCATCCTTGGCCTTTGAATATTCGACCCACCTGGTTCGCGACTCCACATCCATCGGGCTGATCTTCCACCTGCGAGTCGGATCGCTGATCCGCTGTTTGAAGCGCTTCTCCTGTTCTTTGTCACTCACCGAAAACCAGTATTTGACAAGGATGATACCCGACCTGATCAGCATGCTCTCAAAACCGGGACATGATCGCAGGAAGTCCCAGTATTCTTCCTCCGTACAAAAACCCATAACCCTCTCTACTCCTGCCCTGTTATACCAGCTTCGGTCAAAAAGCACCATCTCGCCCGCTGCCGGCAGGTGTGAAACATACCTTTGAAAATACCATTGGGTTTTCTCCTTTTCGGTAGGAACCCCCAGTGCAACCACCCTGCAAACACGCGGGTTCAGGCTTTCGGTAATCCGTTTGATGGTACCGCCTTTACCGGCAGCATCGCGTCCTTCGAACAATACCACAACCCGCAGCCCCTTGTATTTGATCCACTCCTGGAGCCTGACCAGTTCAAGCTGCATCCTGGCAATCTCCTCCTCGTACTGGTGCCGGGGAAACTTATCCGCTCCATCATCTTCACTATCCATGTATGGCTTTTCCGGTATCACCGGGAATTCGTCGACGGCTTTAGATTTCCTGGTCTTTACCTTTTCCTTTGACTTGTCTTTCTTGTGACCCATGCTCTACGATTTAGGGTTTGTATAATAGGTTTTCAGGGGTTATTTCTTTCACACCATCCGACACTTCACCAATGTAGAAATCAGCTTTGATGCCGGTTTTTGCCAGGTATTCACGACCAACCTGTTCTATAAAGGTATCTGCCACATCTTTTCGAACCAGGTTTACCGTGCAGCCCCCAAAGCCGGCGCCTGTCATGCGTGCACCCACCACTCCATTGATTTTCTGCGCCTCTTCAACAAGAGTGTCAAGTTCGAAACCGGTCACTTCATAGTTATCACGCAGCGATTCGTGCGAGGCATTCATCAGGGCCCCAAACTGGCCGATATCGCCTTTCTGAAGCGACGACACGGCATTCAGCACCCGCTGGTTCTCAGATATCACATGGCGGGCTCTCCTCCTGACCAGGGCATCGGGAATTGTGTCCTGCATCTTGAAAAACTGCATATAACTCAACTCACTCAATTTCGATATCGGGGTATCCAGGCTCAGGTAGGTCACTGCCAGCTGGCATTCGGCGACCCGCTCGTTGTATTTTGAATCGGCCAGTCCCCGCCTTTTGTTTGTGTTGGCGATGACAAGGACAAAACCGTCAAGCACGAATTCAACACGTTTGTATTCAAGGGTATTGCAGTTGAGAAAAAGGGCATGATCCTTTTTGCCCATGCCGACTGCGAACATATCCATAATGCCGCAATTGACGCCGATAAATTCGTTTTCAGCACGTTTTGACAAATTTACCAGATCGATCATCTCCATTTCGGTGGCGCTGAGCATTTCTGACAAGGCAAAGGCCGTGGCCATTTCGATGGAGGCGGATGAGGAGAGCCCTGCACTGTTGGGGATATCGCCGGAATAGAGCATTTCAAAACCGGGAAAGGATTTTCCAAGCTGACTGAACTGATCAAATATTGCAAGCGGGTAGTTGACCCATTCTGTCCCGACCTTGTTCGATATCTCCCCCAGTGGAATCTCGGCACTGAATTCCATGTTGGTGGAGGACAGGCGGATCACCGGGTCGGGGGTAGTACGGACAACAAGATAGGTGCCATATTGCAAGGCACATGGCAATACAAATCCACCATTGTAATCGGTATGTTCGCCGATAAGGTTTACCCGGCCGGGGGCGAAAAAGCACCTGGGCTTATCTCCGGGTTTGCCATAGAGCTCGAAAAATCTTGAAGTTAATGCAGTCAGGTTCATCATTTGCTTAGATATTTTACCAGAGGCTAAATTAAGAATAAATTTGTTTCAAGGGTGACACAAATGGTAAACCCTGGGGCAGGATGGCCTGTTTTTTTTCATACCAGGAGCCGCATGGTTTTTACACCCGGACCCAAAATGGTTCACCGGTTTTGAGGTGATTCCGGAATGCTTACCGGGATGATCTGTCGATTTGGCGAATTAGTCTATAAAGGGTAAGTGTTAAATTGATAAATTTGCCCTGTTAAAATCCGGCTTTATGAATCGCATTTCTGCTCCCCTTTTCCTGTTTTGCATTGTAGCAATTTCAATATCCTCCTTTGCTCAGGATATCAATATTTTCTCACTTGACGGGGCCTGGAAATTCCGCAGGGCAGGCACCAGGGAATGGATGCCCGCCAAGGTGCCGGGCGTTGTCCACCTTGACCTCATGCGCAACAATGCAATTCCCGATCCCTTCGCGGGCGATAACGAATCGAAGGTCCAATGGATTGGCGACTCCGGTTGGGAATATATGAAGACCTTCCAGTATGGCGAAGGCAACTTCGCATGGCGGCACATTGAACTGGTGAGCAAGGGGCTCGACACTTATGCCAACGTTTACCTCAACGACTCACTTATCCTGGTTTCAGACAACATGTTTCGTGAATGGTATGTCGATATAAAACGATACCTGCACATTGGAACCAACACCCTCCGCATCCAGTTTCCTTCGGTAAATGCCGAAAATAAGGCACGGTACGGACAATTGCCCGCCAAACTGCCAGGCGATGAGAAGGTTGTATGCAGGAAGGCTGCCTACCAGTTTGGCTGGGACTGGGGACCGGCACTTGTCACCAGCGGCATCTGGCGTCCCATATATATCCGTAAATGGGGTGCATTGAATGTGATCAATGTACAGATTATCCAGAAAGAACTCTCCGATTCGGCAGCAAACCTGGCTGCCCAGTTTACAATGTTCGCCGAACTCGACAACCCTTGCGAAGTCAGGCTTTTCCTTGACACGGCCGAGGTGCTCAGGCAATCGATCGTGCTGAAAAGAGGGCCCAACATCCTGAGGGGGGATATTACTCTTAAAAACCCTGAACGGTGGTGGCCCAACGGCATGGGTTCACCTAAACTCTATCATTTCAGGTATGAGGTTTACTTTGATGGACAGATCGTGGCAAAGGGCAACCAGGATGTTGGTTTGAGGACGATTGAGCTGGTCCTGGACCAGGACCCCGGAGGAAGATCCTTTTATTTCAGGATCAATGGCATTCCCCTCTTCATAAAGGGGGCCAATTACATCCCGCAGGACAACTTCCTTCCCCGCGTAAAGGATTCCACCTACAGGGCCCTGGTCCGTGATGTGAAGGATGCCAATATGAATATGCTCCGCGTATGGGGAGGCGGAATCTACGAGAATGACATATTTTATGACCTCTGCGATGAAAATGGCATCCTTGTATGGCAGGACTTCATGTTCGCCTGTGCAATGTACCCGGGAGGCAGGAAATTTTTCGATAATGTCAGGGATGAGGCCATCCAGAACATCGTGAGGCTTCGCCGTCACGCGAGCATCGCCCTGTGGTGCGGCAACAATGAGATTGACGAAGGGTGGAAGAACTGGGAATGGCAAAAGCAATACGGCTATTCGGCCCTTGATTCAGCCAGGATTTACAAGGATTACAAGATGATATTCAACGTCATCCTGCCAAACAACGTACATGGTTTCGACACCCTGCGCCCCTATATTCCTTCATCCCCCCTGCACGGCTGGGGCAAGGCAGAAAGCATGAACGAAGGGGACTCACACTATTGGGGCGTATGGTGGGGAAAAGAACCATTCTCCAAATACACTCAAAAGGTTGGAAGGTTTATGTCAGAATATGGTTTCCAGAGTTTTCCCGACCCGGCCACCATCAGCAGGTTTGCAGCACCGGCCGACCGCAGCCCGGGATCGCAGTCGATGAAAGCCCACCAGAAACACCCGACAGGGTATGAAACCATTGATGAATACCTGCTGCGTGATTTCAGGAAGCCGAAGGATTTTGAATCCTATGGCTATGTAAGTCAGCTGCTCCAGGCTGAAGGGATGAAGACAGCCATTGAAGCCCATCGCAGGGCCAAACCATATTGCATGGGAACCATGTTCTGGCAGCTGAACGACTGCTGGCCGGCAGTTTCCTGGTCATCGCGTGATTATTTCGGTAAAAAGAAGGCACTTCAATACCTGCTTCCGCACCTCTACGGCAAGATCCTTGTTTCCCCCGTCGCTGATTCGGGACATGTAAAAGTTTATATCTCATCTGATGAACTTTTACCCCACAAAGGGACCCTGACCCTGAAACTTATTGACTTTTCAGGAAATAGCCGGTTCACAAGGTCCTTCCCTGTGGATGTCCCGGTGAATACAGCCAAAGTCGTATTTGACACACTGCAGGCCGCCCTTCTTGGCAGCATGAATCCTGCAGAATTGGTGCTGGCAGTCACATTAACCGGCGAGACCACGCATCCCGAGAGCCTCCAGGAACAAAACCTGCTCTATTTTGCCTCACCAAAAGAGCTGGCATTGCCTGTCCCGGTCATTTCAAAACAGGTCAGGGAGATGGCAAATGGTTACATAATCAGGCTTTCCAGCGATAAGTTGGCAAAAAACATACTCCTTTCGACCCAGGTGAAGGGCGATTTTTCAGATAATTATTTCGATCTTCTGCCCGGTGTACCCGTTGAAGTGCGGTTTACCACCACTAAAAAGAGACCCGATATGCGTGACCAGATCATGTTAAAGAGCCTTGTTGACTCCT
>JBAXFZ010000343.1:0-5015 GCA_037139685.1 Bacteroidota bacterium | reverse complement strand
ATCCCGGGGAAGATGTGACATACCTGATGCCCGAGGCATACAGCTTATCATAGGTCCTGGTGCCAATGACCGTATCGCCGCCGAAGAAATAGATACGCTCATCGGTCACCATCCACCATGGACTTGGTTCCCACACCTGGACCTGCAAACGCCACACGGAGGTGCTGTCGGCGGGGATCGGGACGTACCCCTGCGGGTGTGATGCTGAAGCAAACAGCAACAAAACGGAAAATATCAGGAATTTTTTCATGGGCCGGTTATTATCATCAAACTGGATTACAATGAATAAAAACTGGTATGGAAATTCTCTTCAAATCCTTACGCAGGAGTACATAAACGCCCTGTAAATATATAAATAATGAAAGCCTGCGTCAAGGCTTTTTTTTCACAACTCCCCTTCCGTCACCTTGTTGCATTCATCCGCGCAAACGCCTGCCGAAGCTCCTCAGGCCCTGACCTGGCCATGGCCTCGCTGAATCCGAAGGTTATTTCAGTTTCCCCCTGCTTTAGCTGTTCAAAAACAGCAGCCACGAAATCGCCGACAGGCGGCGCATAATTGTGCAGCCCTTTGCCGCCAAGGTCGGTGTTGAGCGCCGGGGGGATCATCTCAACGACCTCAATGGCGCGGTCCTTCAATATCTGCCGCAATGAAAGGGTAAATGAATGGAAAAAGGCCTTTGTAGCGCAATAAACCGGCATGCTTGCAATCGGGACAAAGGCCAGCCCTGATGTAACATTGATGATGGTATCCAGTTCACCCAGCCGGATGAAAAGAGAGGCCAGGTGAAGCGGCGCCTCAATGTTGACGGCGATCTCCTCCGTTGCACGGCTGAAAAAATCGTTGTCGGAGACTGACATATAATTCTGTATCCCCGCATTGTTGACCAAGACATTCAGATCCGGGTGGTTTTCAGAAATCCACCAGAAAAGATCTTCCCGTTCACCGGCTGATGACAGGTCGCATTTTCTTGTAATGAGCCGGGGATGTTTTCCTGACATTTCCTTTAATACATCTTCCCGACGGCCGCACACGATAACCGTATTCTGCTCATCCAGGAACCGTTCGGCCAGTCCGCGGCCAATGCCCGAGGCACCTCCTGTAATTAATATTATATTGTTTGATATCTTCATGATTTACTATCTTTTATGATTGTCTGGTTCAAATCAATAACGGCAGGAGGAAACAATCTTTCAGATCAAAATAAGAGATTTCCCGGCCTCAGGGTTGAACGAATCAGCCTGCCGACTGCCTGTTATGTTCAAATTCCGAAACAATTGAGGAGGCATCATCAAGGTCGCGGTTCGAAACAACCACCTTCACCGATCCGGCACCCCCGCCGGCGGTGTACCAGGGGGCAAGCGTCCCTGTATTTTCATCCAGTAAAAATGCATCAATTTCCGCATTTTCCATGAGACTTTTAACCAGCTCGGCCTCCCATATCGAACCCGCAAAAATGACTACCGGTTCAATGTCATTGTTCGTTTCCATAACACGTTTTTAATTTATGCGGCCCGCCCGCCGCTACCTGTGCGAATTGCCCGGCGGGCGTTATTTCACGGCGAAAGGCCTTCAAACACGTTTGATTCCTTCAGTGGCACAATCCTGCCGTCAAAGGTGAAACGCTGGCCAAACGGCCCTCCTGACAGCACTGCTGTTGCAGTTCCGTAAGCCGAAACGGTAAAGTAAAGATCGAGATGTGCCGAAACCGAACCCCGCATGGCCATTGTAAGTAAACAGGTTTTATTCTTATCGTTCCTGCTGAGTTTATACCTTGTAATTTTGCCCTTATCGGTGAATCCGCCGGAACCATTGAATCCCAACCTGTGATCCAGCCCGACCTGGACGGCGGCAACAGAAGAATCAACGGCAATAAAGTTCAGTACGCTTCTCACCCCGAGCCGCAGACCATCTTTATTTTCAAGGAAATCGGCTTCGAGCACGAACGAACTGTCGAGAAGTGCCCTGTAAACGACCATAAATTGTTTCTGGAGTTTCACCTCTTTTTCTTCCTTCTTCTTTTTCCGCATCTCCTGCCTTGACAACGTCTCCTTCCGGGTTTCCTGCGCAGGCAAATAAAATGCGAAAAGGACCAGTACAAATAACAGGGCAGCTCTTTTCATTTGAATATCCGGTTTTACAGGTTATTTTCAAAAAACCAATTAACATTCACGGATCGCCGGAACATTATATTTATTCATAATCCAAAGGTAACTGTAATTTCCGGTGTCCCATCGGAAATTGCAGGTAAAAAAATACGGACAGGCTCACTTATTCCAGATGAGTTAATTTCTGTTCAAAATCATGAATGACGATTCCAGGGCAATACGGAAATCCTGCCAGGCAATTTTTATATCACGGACAGACTCACAGGGACCTGGAAAAATTTACATCTTTTGATTGCTTTGAATTCCCTCCCTTTTTTCCGCATTTTTGCTTCAAGATCATAATCATTCTGAAGGTCAAGCCAGAATTTCGGCGAATTGCCAAAATAGCATCCAAACCTGATGGCCGTATCTGCCGTAATTCGCCGGCGGCCTTTAATGATTCCGCTAATCCTTGTCTGGGGAATGCAAACATCAACGGCTAACCGGTAGGCTGTTACCTCCATTGGAAGCAGAAATTCCTGGCGTAAAATTTCTCCCGGCGGGGTGTTCCGAATCTTTTTCAACATAGCGTTTTTGTTAAATGATTTTCAATTCCGTTACCTGAAAAACAGAAACTATAAAGCAAACCATTATTTTACAGCATTCATCGTTGATCCGGGCTGTTCGAAAAATAATGATGATGTCCCGATGTTAGGACAAATATAAAAACTTTTTCACCAAAACAAAATTTTTGTTAAAAAATTAACAGCATACTGGGAGCCAGGGGGATGTCCCCCCATTTATTTTTTTCCTACCTTTACCACCCTAACCAAATTACCCACCGACATGCGTAGATCAATACTCATGGCTGTTGTATTAATCCTGTTTGTAACGACCGGGTACACCCAGCCTGCAGCCAAACCTGCAACCAATGATACGGCGAATTTCCCATACTGGGTTCAGATGATGCAGGATCCGGGGGCCAATTTTTTCAGGACCCAGCGGGCCTTCAACATTTACTGGAAGGACCGGAAAATCACAAGAGGATGCGGCTGGAAAGTATTCAAGCGGTGGGAGTATATGATGCAGTCGCGGGTATTGGCCGACGGCAGCATCCCCCCGTGTGATCAGACCTACAACGCCTACCGTCAATTCGGTGACAGCCCGCTGTCGGCATCCGGCACATGGGTGAACCTTGGACCAGCCCAGATCCCTTCGCCCGGTCCGGCCGGGTATGAAGGACTTGGCAGGATCAATGTCGTCGCCTTCCATCCCACCGACCCCAACAAATTTTACATCGGCTCCCCTTCAGGGGGCATGTGGCAAACAACCGACGGAGGGGCCACCTGGGTTACCCATACCGATACCATTCCCACCCTTGGGGTGTCGGCTATTATCGTAGATTTTGCCAATCCGGCCAAAATTCTCATCGGCACGGGCGACCGTGATGCCGGCGATGCCCCGGGCATGGGCGTTTTCAAAAGCCTTAACGGAGGAGCGTCGTGGAGTGAATCAAAAACAGGCATGGGAAATGTGACTGTTTGCAAACTGATCCAGCATCCAACAAATGCACAGATATTCCTTGCAGCGACCAGCAGCGGGGTATTCCGCTCGACCGACGGCGGGGCAAACTGGACCAATGTCAAGAGCGGCGGATTCAAGGACATACAGTTTAAACCCGATGACCCGAACATCGTATACGCCATTGCCGGCACATCATTTTACCGTTCAACCAACAACGGGGTTGCCTTTACCCCCGTCACTGCCGGTCTCACCGGGGGCCAGCGCTGTGTGCTGGCTGTCACCCAGGCAAACCCGAATTATGTTTACATACTCGAATCAGACAACAGCAGCGGTTTCCAGGCCCTTTACCGTTCGTCTGACGCCGGAGTGACCTTTACGACCCGCTCGACAACACCTAACGTGATGGGCTGGTCGTGCGACGGCAGCGATACGGGAGGACAGGGCTGGTATGACCTTGCACTGGCCGCAGATCCTGTAAACCCCGAAACAATCTATGTTGGTGGCGTTAACGTGTTTAAATCAACAAACGGGGGAACCAGCTGGGTCATCAATTCTCACTGGTATGGCGGATGCAGCGTACCCTCGGTACATGCCGACTGCCATTTTCTTACCTTTTCGCCGGTCAATGGCACCCTGTTTGCCACGAACGACGGCGGTTGCTGGTCGACCGGCAACGGCGGAACCACATGGAACGACCATACTGTGGGGATGACCATTGGCCAGATATACAAAATAGGCCAGTCGCAAACAATAAAGAACAAGGTGATCAACGGGTTCCAGGATAACGGGACATACGGTTACACGCCTGCCGGGTGGATCGCCATTGGCGGGGGCGACGGTATGGAGTGCGCTTTTGATTATACCGATGCCGCCTACACCTACCATACTGTCTATTATGGCGACATATACCGCCGTGTAAACAACGCCAGCGAAGCCCACATTGCCGGGAGCGGGGTAAACGGAATTACAGAATCGGGCGCATGGGTTACGCCGTTCTGTCTCAGCGAGGCCGACCACAAAGGAATGTTCATCGGGTACAAGAACATCTGGAGAAGCAACAATGTAACCTCCTCCCCGGTTACCTGGAAGAAAATTTCGGACAACCTGGCAGGCAGCAATACTACTGACATGGCCGTGGTTGAACATTCCCCGGCCAACACAAACCTGTTTTATGCCGGAAGGTCAGACAACAAGTTCTTCCGTACCGACAACTGCATGGCCGACAACCCCCTCTGGTACGATCTCACAAGCACCCTCATCGGTTCCGGCACCATCACCGATATTGAAGCCAACCCGATGGATGAAAACATCGTTTATATCACTCGTGGGAATTTTGTATTGAAATCGATCAACACCGCCGTGAACCTGCCCTTCCCCGCCTTCGACAAAAACATCGACAAGCTGCC
>JBAXFZ010000342.1:0-5023 GCA_037139685.1 Bacteroidota bacterium | reverse complement strand
TATTCATGGAGCGTAACCAACGGTTCCATTACATCCGGGCAGGGGACGAATTCAATCCTGGTTACCTGGGGATCATACCCTGTATGCGGATGCGGATCAGTTTCGGTGACCTATACTCAAAACGGGTGCACCGGTACAACGGTTTACCCGGTGGTCATCATGGCTGTATCCACGGTCAACCTCTTTGGACTTGTTGAATATGAGAACCCCTTTACAACCCCGCTTAACGGTGTAACCGTGCAGGTATTAAACGCCTCCAACGCGGTTGTGGGAACTTGTGTCACTGCCAACAATCCTTCCAACGGTCAATCAGGTTATTATTCCTTCTCAAATCTCCCGAATGGCACCTATACCTTGCATGCCACATCTAACGGGACCTGGGGAGGCAATAATGCCACCGATGCTCTTGTTGTAGAGCTGAATATTGCCGGTCAGTATACCTTCAACAGCCTCGAATCACGTACGGCGGATGTGAACGCAACCAACACGATCTCGGCACTGGATGCCCTCTTTATCCTGGAAAGGACTGTCGGGGCGATCACTTCTTACCCGATTGGTGAATGGGTTATCCGGGACACCTCAGTTACGCTGACAGGCGTTCCAAAACTTGTTAACATCATGGCCCTATGCTCAGGCGATGTGAATGGCTCTTATGTCCCGGTGGGATTCAAGGAGTCAACATCCCTGTCGCGTGTTGAGGATGGCATTCTTACGATTCCGGTTGGTGAACCGTTCAACTACAACATACGCAGCAACAAAGAAGCGGACCTGGGAGCCATGACCCTGTTTATGAGTTATGACAAGGATCGCTTTGAAGTGGTTGACATCCTCAATAAACCCGATGGCATGAAGTACCAGATCAAGGATGGAAAAATCGCAATTGCATGGTCAAACACAAATGCAATGATTGTACATCCTGACGACATGGTGCTGAGCCTTAGCATGCGGGTCAAGGACAAGATCACTGAACCCGTACCTGTTTTTGTGATCAATGGAGGCAGCGAATTCGCCGATGTCAAGGCGAAACCTTACGATGACCTTGCATTGAAGATGGCGGATGTAATCACCCCGGATGGCGCGAAGGAATTAACCCTGACCAACTATCCCAACCCGTTCGCCAATACAACGACCATTTACTACACCCTGCCGGAACCCGGACATGCCAGGCTGGTCATGACCGATATGTTGGGGAACACCATCAGCACACTGGTTGACAAGCAGGAGAGGGCTGGCGCATACACCGTGACAGTCAACCCGGCCGGGTTGAACATGGCGCCGGGAGTTTATCTCTACAAACTGATATTCGACAGTGAAACAGACACCTCGGTAAAGGTTAATAAAATGGTCTTTACAAGGTAACCGTTGGGGCCTGGGATTCCAGGCCCCGACAAAATTCCAACCCGGGAGGCATGGTCAGTCAATGACCCGCCTCCCGGGTTTTTTCATGAACTTATTGCAAACAGGATTTTGGGTAATGTGGTCAGAAATGGCTGGTGATTTCGGGAGTCTGTGCCGGCAGCGTACCGGGTTACACCAGCGATTCACGTTCGCTGAGCTCCAGCCAGCGGTCCGTCATTCGTTCGATTTCAGGAAGAAGCCCGGCCCATCGCTCGGAGGAATGTTTCAGTTCTTCCGGGGAAAGGTTCCCCGACTGAAGTCCCTCCTCAATGGAAGCCTTTTCCGCTTCCAGTTCGGCAATGGCAAGCCCGAGGGTTTCAAGTTCCCGCTTTTCCTTAAATGAGAGTTTGGCGGATGGGGCAAGGTTTTGTTTGGGAATTTCCGCTTTGCGCACGGCTATGCGTTTTTGCAGCTGCTCCTTTTTCTTCCGTTCATCACTCCACAGTTTGTATTGCGTGTAGTTCCCTGGGAAGTCCTTTATTACACCCTCACCATCAAACACAAACAGGTGATCCACGATTTTATCAAGGAAATAGCGGTCGTGGGTCACCACAACCACACACCCGTTGAACGAGGCAAGGTAATCTTCAAGCACATTCAGGGTGAGAATGTCGAGGTCGTTTGTAGGTTCGTCGAGGATCAGGAAATTGGGGCTGCGCATGAGGACCGTCACAAGGTAGAGCCTTCGTTTCTCTCCCCCGCTCAGCTTATAAACCGGCTGAAAATGCGACGGGTAGGGAAACATGAAATAGTTAAGAAAGGCAGCGGCTGAGATGGTGTCGCCATTTCCCAGCCTGACGACCTCCGCAATTTCCTTCACAACATCTATCACCTTGGTTTGGTCGTTGAAAACAAGCCCCTGTTGCTTATAATAGCCATACTGGATGGTTTCCCCGGTCTGGATATGTCCCTTTTGCGGCCTGAGCCTGCCGGTGATGATATCGAGGAAAGTCGATTTTCCGGACCCGTTTTTCCCGACAATTCCAACTTTTTCGCCACGTTTGAATGTGTAGGTGAACCCCCTTAGGATTGGCAGGGCTCCCCAGTTGAAGGAGACATCGTTGATCTCAAGTATCTTGTTACCCATGCGGGCACCTTCGATATTCAGGTTCAGCCGTTCCTCATAAACCTTGTTTGATGCTTTTTCCTGCAGTTCATAAAAACTGTCGATCCTTGCTTTGGCCTTTGTGGTACGGGCTTTCGGCATCCTGCGCATCCATTCCTGCTCGGTTCTCATCAAATTCTGGGCGCGTTCGGTTTCCTTGTTCTGGATTATGATGCGTTCGGCCTGTTTTTCAAGGAAATAGCTGTAATTCCCCTTATAACGGTAAACGGCCGCGTTCTCCATCTCCAGGACCTCATTACACACAAGGTCAAGGAAATACCGGTCGTGGGTTACCATCAACAGGGTGATGCTGCTTTTCGACAGGTATTCTTCCAGCCACTCTATCATCTCCACATCCAGGTGATTGGTCGGTTCATCGAGAATCAGGAAATCAGGCTCTGTAATCAGCACTTTTGCCAGGGCAACCCGCTTGCGCTGGCCTCCCGACAGTTCCCTGATCTTCTGATCAAGGTCAGGCAAACGGAGCTGGGTAAGAATCTGTTTTACCCTTGTTTCATATTCCCATCCCTGGATCGCATCCATCTGCCCTATCGCATGCTCGATGGCATCCTTGTCGTCGCCTTTGACAACATGTTCGTAGGTGAGAATTGCCCGTTGTATCTCGTTGGAATGGGAATAGACCTCCTCGAACACGGTATTGTCCATCGTCATGTCGGGCTCCTGCCTGAGGTATTCAAAAGAACCCGGGTTGAACATGTTGACAGAGCCTGAATCACATGGTTCAAGGCCGGCAATTATGTTCAGCAGGCTTGTCTTTCCTGCTCCGTTACGGGCAATCAGGGCGACTTTCTGAGATTGGCCAAGGACGAAGGAGATGTTTTCGAACAGGTTCTTTTCACCGTAGGAACGGGCAAGATTATCAACTTGAAGGACAGTAGACATGAATGATGCAGGTATCCGGCAAAGGTAGCGAATATCCCCTTGAAAAATATCCCGCTGAATACAAAGCTGAAGGCAGAATTTTACATACATTTACGCAAAAAAAAATGCCGCTTCACAGTTATTTCGTCCTGGTCGCCTTCACCTTGCTGGTTGTTGTTTTCATAACCCGGATTGCGGCCCTGCGGAGTAAAAACTCGGCGTTTTTAGGAGTGCCTACCATTGACAAGTACTATTTCTTCTCAGGTAAAATAACACTTTTTACAACATGGATACTTTTCGTTCTTAAAGCGGTAATACCGAAACTTGGATACATACAGGTTCCGGTTTACCTGTGCTGGACGGCAACCGGGTTGTTGTGGGTTGGGGTTATCATCGTTTCAATTGGGATGGTCGGTCTTGGCAAATCAATGAAAATGGGCCTGCCCGGGGAGGAAACGCAATTGCAAACAAGGGGCATCTTCCGGCTTAGCAGAAATCCCTTATATACGGGTACATTCATCATAGGTATTGCATCCTGCCTCTATTTCCCCGATTTGATCAATGCCTCCTTTACCATTTTCGGTATTTACATGCATCACCGGATTATCCTGGGGGAAGAACAATTCCTGCATGACAGGTTTGGAAAAGCATGGGAGGCATACTGCATGCGCGTAAAACGATATATTTAACTGATTCCTTAAATTGATTTTTCGAATGATTACTGCACCAGACGAAATTGAAAACCTGAAGAGGACAAATTCAGAACTCTCAGAGGAGATAGAGAGCCTGCGCCTTCTCTTTCAGCAAGCCCCCCTGGCGTATCAGTCAATCGATAAAGATGGCACAATCATTGATGTAAACGATACCTGGCTCCGAATGCTTGGGTATAACCGGGAAGAGGTTATCGGGAAATTTTTTGTCGATTTCCTTGCCGGCACCAATACAGAACGGTTTAAAACAAATTTCACAAAAAACCTGGCGAAGGGAGAGTTATTGGGAGAAGAGACAGAGATTCTGTGCCGGGATGGCCGGATCATCACTGTTAAATTTAACGGGAAAACTGTGAAGGACAAGGATGGCCATTTCAGGCAAACCCATTTTTTCCTTGCCGATGAAACCGAAAAACGCAGACTTGAGAAACAAAAACAGTTGCAATTTGAGACCATGCATATTGTTTTTGATGCAATCCCCTATGGATTGATGATCGTTGGGCCAGATGAAAAAATCCTGATGATCAACCAGGCCGGGGCTTCCCTGATGGGTTTTTCACACCCCCGGGAACTTGTCGGGACCTCTCATCTCGAAAGGATTCACTCATACGCCACTGAAATTCAGCACGATTCGGTGAGCCATGGATTCTCAAACCATTTTGAATATTTATTATCAGACAAAAGCGGGCTTGAGATTCCGATCCTTAAGACGGCAATTCCTGTCATGTTTGGCGAAATGCCAGTTGTACTGGAGGCCTTCGTCAGTTTTTCCGACCAAAGGGCGCGGATGGAGGAGCTTTCCGAATCAAAAAGAAAATTCACGACATTGCTCGACAACCTGCCGGGAATGGTTTACCGGTGCAGGAACGATCATGACTGGACCATGGAATTTATCAGCGATGGCTGCTATGAACTTACAGGTTACCAG
>JBAXFZ010000341.1:0-5040 GCA_037139685.1 Bacteroidota bacterium | reverse complement strand
GTGCGGCACCGGTAGAGGCTTGCTTTCAGGGAAACAGGATACAGGCGAAGGTCATTTACCACCTTTTCCTGAAGTTTCAGCACCTTCTCGAATCTCTCTTTTTTATCGGCCAGCCAGCCATTAACCGCGCCCTGCATTTGTTCTGTCGTGGCAAAGCCGAAAGCAGCCTGGTTTGTTAAAAACGAATAAACCTCTTCCCGTTTCCCGGAAGTACTGAAAATAAGCCTTGGATACCGGTCATTGATCCCCTGCTGGGCCTCTTCGTTCGAATTGGCAGCCAGGTCTTCAATTTTCCAGGTATATATCCTGAAGGTGCCATCTGTCTTCTCCTCAGGAATATAATTCCCGTTAAACACCTTATAAAAGAGGTCCTGGCCGGCAGGTATGCGGATCGTGATCACCAGGCTCTTAACAGGCTCGGCTTCCGACAGCAGTTCGTTGCCCATCAGGGCAGGAAAAATCCCCTTTTCCGTGTGAATCTGGTAATCAAGATTTATCGTGGCATTCCGCTCAAGCCCGGTATGGGTGATGACCATCTCGCGCAAACCATTGAAGGAGGGGGCGCCGGCTGCAAACCCCGGGAGCACCTCGTTAAATGAATTCGCGGGTGCGGAAATCTTTTTTCCATCAGCCATGGTTGTATAAACCTCGTTGATCTTTAATTTTTGCACCGCCGGGTTGTACGCAATGAAGGTTTCCCCGTATAAACTTTGAAATGCCCGGTACGACAGCAGCTTCTGCTGCTTGGTGAAACGGTAATCCATACTGCCGTCGGGGTTCAGGGTATATTCCCGTGTTAACCTGAGATAACCGGCGTCGTACCTGTCATCCTGAG
Source organism: Bacteroidota bacterium (assembly GCA_037139685.1). Taxonomy (GTDB): domain Bacteria; phylum Bacteroidota; class Bacteroidia; order Bacteroidales; family FEN-979; genus CAIVAT01. The sequence continues at coordinate 4,205 of JBAXFZ010000341.1, read as the reverse complement.
CCCTGAGCTGGGTCAGAACGAGAAGCAGTCCGCAAACTAGAAAACTGGTTCGAAAGTATCTCTTCATGCTGCCTTGTTTATATATTTTTTCGCAAATGTTCTGTTATCCTGAAAACTTTATCCTACAACTCGATTACGACAGGCTGTTCGGCAAACCTGTTCTGCGCATCCACGGCCGCTTTGAATTCAGGCCAGTCCTGTGCCTCGTATGTTCGTTTTCCGAACACCGCCTTTCCTGCAAAAATGAGGGAACCATTTGTCAGGGTGTACCCCCCGCTGAAAGAGGCCGAGTTACCTTTCTTATCAACGGGTTCGGCTGTTCTGACCAGTTTTTTAATAACCGGCAGGCTGATCGATTCGTTGATTTCCACGGTCCTTGAACAGCGGTCGCGGAAGGCATATTTGCGTTCCTTCATGCCGGTCTCAAAAGAGAGCTGGCCCTGGAAATTTTTAAATATACCGGCCGCCGAAAGGGGGGTAAACATCATCCGGGTTCCAGAAATCATGGCAAACTCAGGTATCGTGTAATCGATGGCCACCCATATATTATAGTTCAGGTAATCGGCAGGATCGGAATATTTGACCATTGTAACCTTTGCCTGCGGGCAAACCCGAAGCAACTCGCGTTCGATATTCTGAAACCATGCGGTTTTATTCGAATACTTAAACAACCCCCTGATGGTTGCATCCGACTGTCCTTCGCCGGTAACGGTAATACGTCCCGAGAGGGTCCCGTTCTCCTGTAACCTGGAGACCCCGTCAATTTTTACATAGTGATTTTCAGGATCCGATATTGGTGTTGTTGCCAGGTCGGCCCCTTCGGGGACTCCCATCAGGTATTGCTGCTGCTGCTCGGCACTCGACCACAATTCACGTACGAAAGGGACCCATGTAGGGTCTAGCAGGTGGTATTTTCCGTCGCGCAGTTTCACGACCGTCACGCAATGGTTGAACTGGTCGGCCGGGATGTAATCGATCCGGGAACCGGCCATTGTCATCGCAGGATATGATTTGAAACCCGCCGCCCTGAGCATCGTGATCAGCATCCCGGCCTTATCCTTGCACACGCCGCAACGGTCGGTAAAGGTCATCGCCCCCTTGTGGAGCGTAAAGCCCTCGCCGCAGCCCATGGAGATTCCCGAATAGCGGATCTCATCGGCGCACCAGTGCGTCAGCTTTGAAACGGAATCCATCTCGTTCCGGGCACCCTTCAGGATTTCGGAAACCTTTGCCCTAATTTCGCCGTTCGCGGTAAAACTCCCGAAATCTTCATTCACCTTGAAAAACCAGGTCGATTTTGCATTCCACGTAGCCGTGGTTGAAACCAGCAGTTTCGGGGCGATATCCGACATCGCCACCATCCTTGATTCGGCTTTGACAGGCAGGATCTCCTTTTTGCTGAAGGTATAGACGATCTTCCCGTTGGCCTGCCAGCAGGATGACTGGGCCTCCCCGTTGTAAAATTCGTACAGGAGGGGTTTCCCCGCCGGTACCTTTACCTGGTAAACCTTGCTTTTAACCGGGTTTGCATTGAAAAACTCAACAATATCATAGAACTGGCCCTTCATTGGGGGGATATATTTGTCATCGTCGCCGTCCGAAAGAAGCGCATAGGTAAATCCTTTCCTGAACATAATCATTTCCACCGCATCACCCGGTTCAAGACGGCCGATCTCAAGCATCTTCTCCCGGGCACCCCAGTAGATCGCACGCGCCGGTGCGGGATAATCCATAACCTTCTGAACATCCAGCTCGATGACCCGCCCGTCATTTTTGTAAATCACCGCCTTCCTGATTTCAACAAAGGCCGACAGCGGGTCGTAACCGTATTTGCACACATTCAGCTCGAGCGCTCCGTGACTGGTTAATACCTTTGTGAGGGTATGGTTCACCACGAATGTGAGGCCCGTCTCCTGCATATCCACAACCGTGCTGTCGAAAACGATCAGCTGGTCGCTGCCGGCATAGGACGATGCATCCCCCGCCCTCTTTGCCAGGTCGCCGAACGACTGGGCGCTGACAGCAGTAATGAAAACAAATTGAAGAAACAGTAAAAGGCTTTTCATATGTCAGTATTTGTTTTTTCCAAATCGGAATGAAATTCACAGCCGGTTTGTTTTTGATATTTCCCGGGTTATCTTTTTTGTTGCTTTACCTGGAGCCTGGCCGTGGCAAGGTACATGGATATTTGTTTATTCGACGGGTCTTTGGCAAGTGCCTTTTCAAAGTACCCTATCGCCCTTGCGGGATCTCCCGTTTGCGCATAGGTTACTCCCAGGGCCGAAAGAAGGTTGGCATCATCGGGGTTGATCTTCTCGGCCTGCTGCAGGTAAGCCAGCCCATCCTGAAACCGTTGCAGCATTCCATAAGCTTTTCCTATCTGAATATAATTCTGTTGCTCCCCCGGGTTCAGTTCAATCGCTGTTTTATAGGTGTTGATGGCCTTTTCGAACTGCCCGGTATTTCCATATAAAAAAGCAAGCTGCTGCTGGATTTCAGGAACCCTGGGATTGATCGAAACGGCCTTTTCCTTCAATTCGATGGCTTTTTTGTAAAAATCATTTTTCATCGCCTGGTCGGTAGCCTTATCCCCGTCATTCCTGTAAAGATTGGCCAGGTAATCGTTTGCCTTGGCATTTTGCCCAAGATATTCCAGGTCGTTTTTGAACAAGGTATGGTCATCCTTCCAGTCCCTGTTCCGGTCGACCGTTTTTACCAGGTAACCCGTAAGCAGGAGCGCGCTGCAAAAATAGAAGAGATAGGCGGCGGGGGGCCCGAACTGCTTTTTACTGTTCACCGACTTTACGGCGCGGTAGGAAAAATAGACCAGCATCAGGACGAAGCCAAGCGACGGGGAATACATAAAACGCTCGCCCATGGTTGAACCTATCAGGATGAAAATATTCGAGGAGGCTACAAAGCCCATGAAAAACCAGGAAACTGAAAAGGCCACAACCTGGCCGGCCTGGGTTATTTTGCCGCCCGAAAGCTTTTTAACCAGGAGGTACACCAAAAAGAGGGTCGCAAAAAGGTAAATTAAAACCGACAGCCATACTGCGGGATCTGAAAAACCGGTGAGCGGGATCTGGTTGTATGAATAATCATACACCAGCGGGTGAGGATAAACAAGCAATGCCAGGTACTTTCCCAGGATCAGGAATTTGGTAGCCCAGACCTGGCCGGCAGGGGCGGCGACAATCAGCGCATTATCCATCATATGCAGCTGTTTGAATCCCTGGACATTCGAGTAACAAAAATATAGTATCAAAAACATAACAACAGGGACCAGGTAAAAAAGGGTGGTTTCAGCTTTTTTACCGGTTGAACGGTTATCAAATAAAACCAGCATTACCGGGACCATGACAAGGTATGTAATGGCGCTTTCTTTGCTTAGCAGGGCAGGAAAAAAAGAGACCACGGACAGGACAAGGTCACCTGATTTTTTTGTTGCCAAGTACCTGAACAGGAAAAGAGCTGAAAGCAGCAGGAAGGTCAGCTCAAGCATAGAGTCCCTTCCCTTGATATTGGCCACAACTTCTGTATGGACCGGGTGCGCCAGGAACAAAGCGGCGGTAATAAAAGAGATGACCGGAGGGATTGCCGGATCAATTTTCCCATATAACCTCTTCAGGAAAAACAGCAGTATCAGGCCGGTAACCAGGTATATGACCATGTTGAAAAAATGGCTGACCATCGGATTTTTTCCCCAGAGACCAATTTCCACGGCAAATGTGACCGGGGATAGCGGCCTGTAACTTCTTACGTTTAATCCTATCCCCTCCCAGTAGGAGGTGGTGAGCAGGGCAGGGATACCGGCAAATCCCCTGGAGGTGATTTTATTTTCGGTGATGATCCCTTTATCATCAAGGGCGTAACTGTTCCGGAGTGTATTCAGGTAAAGTACAGCCGATAGGAGAGCTATAGCAAGCGAAAACCAGATCCAGATCCTGCGCTTTGCAACATTCACGGCAGGCGGGCTTTTTTTTTCCGTTTTTGCTGCCTGTATTTGTTTTGACATACAATGACGGTTTTCAGGTATTATAAAAATCGGTAATGTCGAGGAATGTCTGGTGTATGGCCGGCTTCCCTTTAAACTGGACTATTCTGAATGAGGCCTCCAGGTGCCTTATCTTGTTATCCTGGGTAAAGATCCTGACACGCCGTTTTGCCTCTGTCTCACCGTTCAAACCGGTCTGGAGTAATAA
>JBAXFZ010000340.1:0-5041 GCA_037139685.1 Bacteroidota bacterium | reverse complement strand
GCGAAATAGGTCAGCCCGTCACCCCCGCAGGCGCAGCCGCAACTGTAGTTGGGCAAACAGTAGGGGATGGCGAGGGTCGTGAAGGTCATGTCGGTTCCTGACGAGGCTCCTCCTGCATTGGTGCTGATTGCCTTGTAATGATAGGTGGTGCTGAGGGCCAGCCCCGTAATGTTCGCTGAAACGGCCTGTGGTGAGTTGCCTGTAACGGTGGCAGGACTCGCTGCGACAGTATCGCCATAAGCTGTGGTGAGCCCGTAAACAAATTTATTGGTGGAGGTATTCCCGTTTGCATTTACGGTCCCGTTAAGCGTTGCCTTCAGTCCGGATACACTGGTCGCTGCGGTGGTGGTAACTGTCGGCGGGAGAGGAGGCAGGATGTTAACCTGGAAATCATTGCAGTTTCCATAATAGTAGGCCGCGCAAGGGTCGTACGGGTAACCATACCCGCTATAACCGGCAAGGACCCTGAGTGTTGTTGCACCGGTTAATGAGGTCTGGGAAACCGTAAGGGGAATTGTGAAGGTGGAGTAGTTGTTCGTACAGGCTACCTGTCCGACCATTTCGCCCGGGTAATCAAAAACATTGTTATGGTTGTAGTCAATCCATACTGTGACCATGGTTGATGGAAAGTTATACCCTGCGTGGAGAGAGATAGTATAGATTGACCCCTGGTAAAGGTTTGTTGAGGATTCGTAATTGTTGTAATACGGATATGCCACCATCCCCGGGCACGAGGTCCACTGGCTGATTGTATTCAGTTCAAAATAGGTTACCCCGATGCCAAAATTGCTGCACCCGGTGGAATAAGTTGGTATGCAATAGAGTGTGGGCGATGATGTAAAAGTATGGTCATCGCCATAGGTGGTGCCGGAGGGATTTGTTGCGACTATCCTGTAGTGGTAAACGGTATTCAGCGCAAGGCCTGAAATGGCCCCTGTAACGCTTGTCGGCATATTCCCGCTTGCTGTTGAAGGAGTGGAAACAACGGATAATCCATATGAGTCGGTGAGACCATACTGGAAATCAATATCGGTTGCCTGGTTGTTTGCATTCACGGTGCCATGCAGTTGGGCGCCGTCGGTGATAATATTTGTGGCAGCCTCCGTTGTTGCTGTCGGTGGAATTGTGCCAGATGTAAATGTGAGGTCATCACCGTAAGCGCTTCCTCCAAGGTTTGAGGCCACAACCCTGTAATGGTAGGTTGAATTGCCTGCCAGCCCCGACAGTGCACTGCTCACCGGCGTGTCTGTGCCGCCGGTCACCGGGCTGGGTGTTCCGCCTGCGCTATTGCCATAAGCGGCTGTCAGCCCGTATTCGAAGGTGACTGTTGCAGGATTCCCGTTGTCGTTGACGATTCCGTTTACGGTCGCGGTCGATCCCAGTATATCGGAAGCAGCCGTAGTCGATGCCGTTGGAGGGGCAACGGGAGGTAATATATTGACGGTGAAATCAAGGCAGTTTCCATAATATTCATCGATTGAACAGGGATCCTGCGGGTAATTCCAATTTGTATAATAATAATGAGTCAGGATCCTCAGCCGTGTTTCGCCAAGTAAAGCGGTAGGAGGTACTGTGATGGTGGTGGTTGCAATACTGCCTGAGGAGCCGCACCATATCATTCCGGCAATTTCATTATACTGGAAAATGTTGTCATGGTTGTAATCAATCCAGATGGTGGCTGTATTCCAGTTGTACCCGGCCAGTACCGATACTGTATAATTGGCATTCTGAGCCAGGTCGGTATTGTCGGTCAGGGTGAAATCATGGTAGTAGGAAGGTGATCCGGAACATGTGACGGCCTTGTTGATTGTGTTGAGTGAAAAATTGGTCAGACCCATGTTGTAACCCTCACAACCCTGCACATACACCGGCTCACAATAGAGGGTGGGCAAAGTCTGGAACGACTGCCATAACCCGGTCGCGGTGCCCTCGGCATTAGTGCTGGTTATCCTGTAAAAATACATGGTGTTCATAGCCAGTCCCGACAGGGGCAGGGTAATGTCCTGCGTCGAAATTCCCCCGATGCTCGAGGGAACCCCGCTAACCGTTGCATATACGGTGTAAGTCGGGTCGGTCCCCCAGTCGAATGAAACGGACGATGTCTCATTGTTCGGGTTAACCTGCCCGTTCAGGGTTGCCGAGACCCCGGTCACATCGGTGACCAATCCGGTTGTCGCAGTAGGCTGGATCGGCACGGTTGTAAAGGTCATATCACTTCCATTGGAGGTGCCGCTGATGTTGAAGGCAGTTACCCGGTAGTGGTAGGTTGTATTTCCAACAAGACCGGTCACAGATGCATCAACCGGCGTGTCAATACTTCCGGGAACGGTCATCGGGTTACCGGGGATTGAATAGCCATACAGGTTGTCAAACCCGTAATTGAAAGTTACTGTGGCATCCCATCCGTTTGCATTTACGGTGGCGTTAAGAACAGCATCGGTTCCTGTCACGCCCGCAGCCGCTTCAGTTGTTACAGTGGGAGGCGGGGGAGGAGGAAGCAGGTTCAGGGTAAAGTCGGAACAGTTCCCGTTCATTTCGGTGGTTGAGCAGGGATCGGCTGGACCGGAGCTGAAATCATCGAAAAACCTTGACATGATCCTCATGCGGGTGGGTCCGGTATTCAGCGATGCGGGAATATGAAGGAACATCTGGGTTACATCACCTGGGTTATAGCACCATAAATAACCCTGGCATTCCGAGTCCTCGAAAACATTGTTGTGGTTATAGTCAACCCAAACCCCTGCAACAACCGTTCCTGTCCCGGAAGAGATGACATTAAGCGGGTAATCCGCATTCATTGTCAGATCGGTTGAAGATCCTGTATAGTCATTGTATGGGCCTGACAAGGCATCACATGTTGGTGTTTCCAGCAACGTATTGAGCTGGTATGAAACCAGGCCGTATCCGCCGTTACAGCCAATGGAATATGCAGGGATACAATAGGTTGTCGAAAGGGTTGTAAAGGTCATGTCGCTCCCGACTGTTTCCATCATCTGGTCATTTACACTCCTTATCCTGTAGTGATAGGTCGTCCCTAAATCCAATCCGCTCAGATTGGCTGAGATGTCGTTGTCCATGAAATTCAGGATATTCGTAGGATTCCCGTCGACAGTAGTCCCATACGTATCTGTAAGCCCGTAATCAAAATAGATCTGGCAAAGTGAATTATTTGGATTTACGCGTCCGTTTACCCTGGCAGAAACACCGGAAACGAGGGTGGCAGGCAGCGTTAAGGCTGTGGGTGGGATTGCATTGGTGGTAAATGTCATGTCGCCGCCCGAAATGTAACCTCCGGGGCCATAACCCACAACTTCATAATGGTAGGTGGTGTTGGGAAGCAATCCTATAACAGGGGCCGCAACATCGGTTGAACTGGATCCGACTGCAATGTTTGGTGTTCCCGAAAGGTTCAGGCCATAGGATGAGGTGAGGCCATAGTGGAATTCCACCTGGGTGGGACTGTCGTTGGCGGTAATAGTGCCATTCATGGTGGCCGAGTTCTCGGTGATGTCCGTGGCGGTCGTTGTCACTACTGTGGGGGGAGTTACAGCAGGAATTATATTTACCGTAAAATCGGCAGCATTGCCGTAACCGGGATCGCTGCACGGGTCGGTGGGGTAACCTGCATGGGAGGCCAGGAAGCGGAGACGTTTAGCCCCGTAATACCCTGTTACCGGCATTGTAAATGATTGCGTATAAATAACGCCAGGACTGTCGCAATAGAAAGACATGAGTTCCTCTCCCGGGGAATAAAATATGGAATTGTCATCATAATCGATCCATACCTTGATATAAATGCCAACATTTCCGGTCTGTACCGAGAGGGTGTAATATCCTCCCTCGGCCAGGTCAGTGCTCAGGGAGGTATAGTCCTGGTAATAGGCAGGGCTTCCCGCGCAGGTTATAGCCTGGTCGATCGTGTTCAGTTGAAATTGTGTCACCATATTCCCAAAATCACAGCCATTTGTGAAATTCGGCTGACAATATTGTGCTTTTGCAGTGCTGAAGGTGAAAATGAAAAGCGTGGTCAGGAAAAGGAGATAAATTTTTTTCATGGCTTGTTGTGTTTAATAATCCTGTTTGGGTTGTTGAATTTTTTCGTTTATTTATTAAGTATAGGATAGTCAATCGAATAGATGCCGTATGATTTTAAAATTCAATAGATACGCACTTGACATCAACCTGGTGAAACGTAACTAAGCGGGGTGAGAAAATTTTAGAGAGAAGGCCAATCATGTAATCCTTTGAAGTCTAATTAGAGAATTGGACGAGTTACGCGGCATAAAACTATGGAATAAAAATGAAAATGGTGCGAAAAAAAGTAAAAAAATTGACCCTTTTAGCGGTTTTGGAATAAGAACGAATCCCGTCAGTAAGGGAGAGACTATTACAGACCGGGGCGTAACCTGTTCTTAAATGGATTATTAGGGTTCGTATTTAGAATAAATCTATATTTTGTACCCCGTTTATGTTTATTCCGCATGAGATTGCCGGGAAACTACGATTTTGCCACGGAATGGTTAATGTGTTGTAAATCAACGTAAATGTTGCCGGTTCGCAAAATTTTGACAAAATGAAACGGAACGTAATCAAATGACATTAATAAGTGAATTAATAATTAAACCACAGTAAAACAACGATATGCATTATTTTTGACTTGAATTTCCCGGTAATTACCGGAAGTCACCCCTATAATGCTGAAGGCTGCTTTTACAGGCACAGGTCTTTTTTTATTCTGTTCAGATCATCATATGTTTGATAAATGTCAGGATAAAATACATTTTTCCTGTTTAAAATTGAGGGCCGGCAACTGGCAGGTTTTATAACGTCGGGATTCCTATCTGGTCCGCGATCTGGTTTGACCGGCCCGGATGGATTTTTTTTGCCGATCATGACCGGGGAGGTTGAAAAACCACTATATTTGCCGGCTGAATGTACACGGGTTGCAAGTTTTAGCAGCCGTTACATCCTGTTCGTTCAAAAAACGCGGTAGTAGCTCAGATGGTAGAGCATCAGCTTCCCAAGCTGAGGGTCGTGGGTT
>JBAXFZ010000339.1:0-5048 GCA_037139685.1 Bacteroidota bacterium | reverse complement strand
CCTGCGTTTCGGCAATCATCTTCTGCTGCTCGTCAAATTTCTTTTGCTGCTGCTGGCGCCGTTCAATGCGCAGTTGCTGATAGGCGGAATAGTTTACCTTGTAGTCGTAGATGCGCCCCATGGTCACCTCGATGGTGCGGGTGGTGATATTGTCGACGAAGGCACGGTCGTGGGAGATCACGATCACAGCCTTTGCACTGTTGATCAGGAAATCCTCGAGCCACTGCACCGATTCGATGTCCATGTGGTTTGTCGGCTCATCGAGCAGGATGAGGTCGGGGTTCTGCAGCAGGATCTTAGCCAGCTCGATGCGCATGCGCCAACCCCCGCTGAATTCGCCGGTGGGGCGGGTGAAGTCGGTACGCAAAAAGCCTAGCCCCAGCAGGATCTTCTCGATTTCGGCATCGTAGTTGATATCGGCGATGGAGTAGAACTTCTCACTGAGATGGGAGACCTCCTCAATGATGGCGTAATACTCCTCCGATTCGTAATCGGTACGCGTTGTGAGCAGTCCGTTGAGCTCCGCGATTCTTTCCTTCATCTCCAGGGTGGATGCAAAGGCCAGGGTAGCCTCCTCGAACACGGTGCGCGAGTCGTTTGTCATCAGGTGTTGCGGCAGGTAGGCAATCACCGTCCCCTTTGGCGAAGAGACCCGCCCGCTGGTAGGGGGCCGTTCACCGGCAAGAATTTTCAGCAGGGTCGACTTTCCCGCGCCGTTCTTTCCCATCAGGGCGATCCGGTCCTTGTCGTTGATGACAAACGAAACATTTTTAAACAGGGTGGTTCCCCCGAATTCAACGGTAAGGCCTTCGGCTGCAATCATATATGGAAAAGCGGTTTGTCTTGTAAAACTTGAAAAAAATACGTCCGGGTTACCGGTTAGTAAAGCCTGTTCCTCTGCTCCCTGATCTTCTCATCGGTCACGTAATCATCGTATTCCATCCGTTTATCGATCATTCCCTTCGGGGATATTTCGATGATGCGGTTGCAGACCGTCTGGATAAATGCGTGGTCATGCGACGACATGAGGATGTTTCCCTTGAATTTCATCAGGGTGTTGTTGAATGCCTGGATCGATTCAAGGTCGAGGTGGTTGGTGGGGGTATCGAGCATCATCACGTTGGCGTTGCGGATCATCATGCGGGCGATCATGCAGCGCACCTTCTCCCCTCCCGACAGCACGTTGGCCTTTTTAAAGATCTCCTCCCCCGAGAAGAGCATCTTGCCGAGGAACCCGCGGAGGTAATTTTCGGTGGTATCGCTCGAAAACTGGCCCAGCCAGTCCATCAGGTTCTTGTCGGTCTGGAACAGTTTTTCATACTCCAGCGGCAGGTAAACCTTGGTGATGGTCTGCCCCCATTCGAAGGTCCCCGAATCGGCATGATCGTGGCCCTTGATGATTTCGAAGAGTGCCGTCATGGCGCGTGTGTCGCGCGACAGGAAGATCACCTTGTCCTCCTTCTGCATGGTGAAGCTGATGTTTTTGAAGAGCAGTGTACCGTCATCGGCTGTTTTGGTGAGCCCCTTCACCTCGAGGATCGTATTTCCCGGTTCGCGGTCGGGGGTAAAGATTATCCCCGGGTATTTCCTGGTTGATGCCCTGATCTCTTCGATGTTGAGCTTCTCGATCATCTTTTTGCGGCTGGTGGTCTGTTTCGACTTGGAGGCGTTGGCGCTGAAGCGGGCGATAAAATCCTGGAGCTCCTTTTTGCGTTCTTCGGCCTTTTTGTTCTGGACCATCTGCTGGCGGAGTGCCAGCTGGCTTGATTCGTACCAGAAGGTGTAATTCCCCGGGAACTGCTGCACCCTGCCGAAGTCGATATCGACGATGTGGGTGCAGATGGAGTCGAGGAAGTGGCGGTCGTGCGACACCACCAGTACCGTATTGTCGAAATTGGCCAGGTAGCCTTCGAGCCAGTTTACCGTTTCAAGGTCGAGGTCGTTGGTGGGCTCGTCGAGCAGGAGGTTGTCGGGCTTGCCGAAGAGGGCCTGGGCCAGCAGCACTTTCACCTTGTCCCTCCCGTTGAGGTCGCTCATCAGTTTGCCGTGGAGATCCTCTTTGATCCCCAGTCCGCTGAGCAGGCTGGCGGCGTTGCTTTCGGCGTTCCAGCCGTCGATGGCGGCGAACTGCTCCTCCAGTTCCGAAGCCCGGTTGCCGTCGGCCTCCGAAAAATCGGGTTTTGCGTATAGCGTATCCTTTTCGTTCATGATCTCCCACAGGCGCGAATGGCCCATAAGTACCGTGGTAAGTACAAGGTACTGGTCGAATTCGGCGTGGTTCTGCTTTAACACTGACAATCGTTCACCAGGTCCGAAGGTCACGGAGCCGGTGGTGTTATCCATCTCCCCGTAGAGCATTTTAAGGAATGTGGATTTCCCGGCGCCGTTGGCCCCAATGATCCCGTAGCAGTTGCCGGGGTTGAACACCATGCTGACATCCTGGAAGAGGATGCGTTTACCGAACTGGATGCCCAGGTTAGAGACTGTAATCATTTAATTTTATGTTTGTTAGACGGATGATGCAAAAAATCTGCAAAGGTAGTCCTTTATTGCTTACAAAAGTGGATTTGGGGGAATCAAAAAAATATTTGATCCCGGACGTATTACCTTTTGCACCTGAAACCGATTAAGCAAAAAAACAAAATCATATGGAAACAAATGACAAAAAACAATTTCAGGATGTTATTGCCATCACTTCAGGAAGAAGTATCCTGATCAGGCTTCCGAAAAACAGGGATGACATTACTTTTATACGTTCGTTGGGTTTCACCCATTGGGATGCAACGGGCTTTTGCTGGGTGGTCCAGAACCATCCGGCGAACATCGCCAGGCTGAACGGGTATTTCAGCACCCGCATCCGTTGGACCGAACTTTCCAAAGACAATATCCAGAAACCGGATGAACCCATCAGGGTGGAAGCAAATACGCTACTGGTTGTCCATTATAACAATGGGCGTATAAGGCTGGTGTTCAGGTATTGCGCGGAGTTGATTTATCTCATAAAACAACTCCCTTACCATACCTGGGATCCCGGATCCAAAACATGGACGTTGCCGCATACGGAGAAGATACTGGTGAGCCTGCGTGATTTCTGCGACCATCACGGGTGGAAATACAGGTATGCTGAAGATTTGAAACAGCTGAACCGGAAACCAAAACCCAAACCTTCCGCATTGCCGTCATACCGGAAGTGCCCCGAGGTTTTTATCGAAAAAATGACGATCCTGCGCTACAGCCAGCGGACAATCGACGTATATACCGATTGTTTTTCAGAATTCATCAACTATTACCACGACATGGATCCCGTGAAGATTGAGCGTCCTGAGATCATGACTTACCTGCGTTATCTGGTCACCGACCGCTGTATTTCCACAAGCTATCAGAACCAGGCCATCAGCGCCATTAAATTCTATTATGAGAAGATTGTTGGAAGACCTCGCGAAACCTTTTACATTGAACGCCCTATGCGTGAGAAAATCCTTCCGAATGTACTGAGCGAGGAGGAGATCAAAGATATCATCGGGTCGATCACCAACCTCAAGCACAAGTGTATGATCATGACCGCCTATTCATCGGGAGTGAGGGTCGGAGAATTGCTGAACCTCCGTATCCCAGACATTGATTCAAAACGGATGCTGATCCGCGTGAACCAGGGGAAAGGGAGAAAAGACCGGGTTACCTTGCTTTCGGTCACGCTGCTTAAGATGCTCCGGACTTACTATATCCAGTATCATCCGAAAGTTTTCCTTTTCGAGGGAGCCAGCGGGGGGCGGTATTCGGAACGCAGCGTACAGAATGTGCTTCGGCGGGCCTGCATCCATGCGGGGATTATACGGCACACCACGATGCATACCATCCGGCATTCATTCGCCACCCATTTGATGGAACATAATGTTGATCTCCGGTACATCCAGGAACTCCTGGGGCATACCAATCCTAAAACGACACAAATCTATACACATATCACGACGAAAGGTCTCGATCAACTAAAGAGTCCACTCGATAACCTCGGACTATGACCATTCATTGTTAAATATTTCACGTTTCATATGTGAATTGAAATAATTGTTTAAATTTGACAGGAGGTAATGTAAAGGAATAAATTTTACCAATTTTAAGAAGGCCATCTGTAAACATTGAAACAAATGCAAGTTACAGCCTGGAATACCCTATTAAACCCATTTATACACTAGTACTTTTTGATTTTTTTATTAACTCAAATCCAAATGGCTCATAAGACCCATATTGCGGCTATCTCCCCTCCCCTGCTATTAGCAACACCATTTTGAACAGGATAGACGCCATATTTCGATTATTGAGTCGTTATAGGCAAGTTTATTTAATGGAGATCGCAAAATAATTTAATCATGAATTTCCTTCTTATCAAATTATAAACCTTGTAAATCTCAAATTATGGAAAATTATTTTATTTATTTGGTAGTCTTTATAGTGGTTGTGTTTGGCATTTTTCTAATTCTTAGGGAATTAAACTGTTGGTATTGGAAAATTAATCAAAGAATATCCCTAATGGAGCAACAAAATGTTTTACTAAAAAAGATATTAATAAAACTGGATCCTTCACAAAACACTGAAAATATTTCCCATAATGATTTTTTGAAAAATAGCGATTCTAAGAAATCAAACGTAGTAAAACAAACCGATGACAAGGATAACATTTATGAAAATTTAAGTGAAAAGGAAAAGCAAAGAGCAGATGAATTCATAAAGTTTGGTATTAATCAAGGTCAAATATTAGCAATTCAAAAGGTTACAAGAGAAATAAATAGATTTGACCCAAATGAATGGCAAAAACTGGTAAATAAAGCTGAAGATTCTGATTGGGAAATTATTCTAAGAAAATAAACCTGCCTATAACGTGCTTGCAGCCGAGCAATGCGGGGCATCCTGGTACGGAGGCTGGTTGGGGCTACTGAAATGGAAACGAAATTCAAATATAGAACCTGCTAATGCCCGCACTGCGGCTGCAAGCGGGGCGTTAGCAGTAATTAAAATGAAAAAAATATACGTCGTATTTTTTCTTCAGTTTT
>JBAXFZ010000338.1:0-5065 GCA_037139685.1 Bacteroidota bacterium | reverse complement strand
GCTCATGGTGCTGTAATCCTGAATCCCAATCGGACCGGCCCCAGCTGCGCTATATCGGATTCAGGTGCAGACAATGCCTTGAATGCATTGACAGCTGCCCGTATGATGCCGTAACTGCAGCCGGCGGGATTATTCATCGCCGGTTTGAGCTCTGCAGCGGTTGCCGCGAAAAAGGATGCATTGACAAGTGCAATCATGACGCCCTGTCGCTGTCTGGCCGGGAGATCACCCCCGGGGAACTGACCCGGATAATTGCCCTGGATATTCCCTTCTACCGTAACTCGGGAGGCGGTGTAACTTTCTCAGGCGGGGAACCGCTCATGCAACCTGCGTTCCTTTATTCAGTGCTAAGCCAATGTAAAGAACTCGGAATCCACACCGCCGTTGAAACCTGCGGATGGGGAAGCCGGGATGCGCTGCAGAAAATATTGCCTGTTACCGACCTTTTCCTCTATGACCTTAAAATCACAGATCCCCATCTCCACCTGCAGCATACAGGCAAACCGGTTGAACCGATCCTGTCGAACCTTGCTTTCCTGGCGACGCAAACCCCCGGCATTGTCATACGGCTCCCCCTGGTCCCGGGGATCACCGATACCGCCACGAACATCGAGGCGATATGTACTGTCATGTCTGAATCAGGATTGAAACGGATTTCCATCGAACCCTATCATACCCTGGGGGTTGAAAAATACGCGGAGCACGGGATGGAATATGGCCTGGATGATTTCACCCCGTACGACCGGGATCAGCTGGGGTTTATCCAGGCTTCATTCCTAAGCCGCGGGTTTTCGTGTGAAATTGCCTGAAATTAAATCCCTGATCCCATCAGAACCTTTGGTAATTTTGCCTTTTCGGAATATCCGGCCCGGGAGGAGAATGCCAGTCCACATGGCCATCCAATCTTGAATTTTATGAGCAAGTTATATTTTCCGTTTATTGTATTTGCACTGTTCGTGTCGGTTGTAAGCAGCTCGTGCGGCAGGAATAAAAACCGTCATGGAGCAAAGTCGAGGGACATGCTTCTCCGCGGTGGCCTGAATCACCACAGCAACCTGCCGTTCGACAGCAACCTGGTTACTGCCTTTTACAACGCATACCCGGAATTGAAAAAATACCGGCAGGATGTGTCGGAGGTCTACCGGCAGCATACATATACCCAGATATGGTTCGACAAACAGGGAGTCGTTGAGTTTGGTCAAACCCTGTATGGCAAGGTTAGGGATCTTACTTCAGAAGGTGTGTTATCCAAATTTCCATACCAGTCAAAGATCGACGGGGTTTTTAGAACCGACAGGGAAAACACCCTCTCCCCGACTGAGACAGATCTGATGCTGACCAACCTTTACCTCTTTTATGCCAAAAAGGTTTACAAAGGGATTGACGACACCACCACCACCGACCTGGGCTGGCTGCTTCCCCGTAAACAGGCCCCATATGCCGCCCTGCTCGATTCGGTGATGTCCGATCCGGCATTGCTCAGCCGCAACGACAGCGTGCTCTTCAGCCAGTATTACAGGCTGCGGGATGTTTTAAAACGCTACCGTGAAATTGAGAAAAAAGGAGGGTGGCCCCCGATTGACATCGATCCAAAGCTAAAAGCCTATAAACCGGGCGATACTGCAAAGGCGATACTGCAGATCAGGGCCCGCCTTCTGATAACCGGTGATATCAGGCAAAACAACGGGAGCAACAGGTATGATTCTGAATTAGTTGCTGCAGTAAAAAAGTACCAGCTGCGTAACGGGTACAATGCGGATATAAAAATCTCGCCGAGACATATTAAGGAGATGAATGTCCCCATTGGCGAAAGGATCAAAAAGATCATCGTCAATATGGAGCGGTGCCGGTGGATTTCACCTGAATTTGGCAATGCAAAGAACTATATTGTTGTAAATATTCCCTCCTATAAGCTGAGCCTGGTCCGGAACGGGAAGGTCGAATTCGAATCCCCCGTCATTGTTGGCGAAAATGTGACCAAAACGGTAATCTTCAGCGGCATGTTAAGCTATATTGTATTCAGCCCATACTGGAACCTGCCCCAGTCCATTATCGCCAGGGAGGTAAAGCCGGGGATGGCAAAGCATAAAAATTACCTCGAAGCACATCACATGGAGTGGAACAACGGCCAGGTGCGCCAGAAACCGGGAAAAAACAACTCTCTTGGGCTGGTCAAGTTCATATTTCCCAATGTTGATGACATCTATATGCATGATACCCCTGCAAAAAGTCTCTTTTCAAAAGAACACAGGGCATTCAGCCATGGCTGTATCCGTATCGCAAAACCGAGGGATTTCGCAGTTGAAATCCTGAAAGATGACCCAGAATGGTCCCCTCTGAAAATTGACGCTGCCATGCATGGAGGGAAGGAACTCACCTGCCTGGTAAAACCCAAAATACCTGTTTACATAGGCTACCTGACTGCCTGGGTAAACCAGCAGGGGGAGATAAATTTTTATGAAGACATTTATGAAAGGGATGCACGGCTGGCAGCACTGCTGATAGGAGGAAACTAAATACTGTAACCGCTACCTGATCACATCAATGCATTTGTAAAACCGGGTGCGGTATCCAGCTGAGCCCAGGTCGCTGATGGTAACACTATGCGCCTTGCCCGAGGAGGCATGGATAAACCTCGACTTCATGCCATCCGCCTCGCATACGATTCCCACATGGCCTATGCGCCGCCTGTCCCTGAAACCATAAAAAACGATGACATCGCCCACCCTGAACTCTTCCGGCCTGAGGGCGGTGCCGAGCACTTTGTATTCCCCGGAGCTCCTGGGAAGACCCAGTTTAAAATGGTTGAAAACATAAGTGACAAAACCGGAACAGTCGAATCCCCTTTTCGGATCGCTCCCGGCCCTGCGGTAGGGCGTACCCACGTACTGTGTGGCAAAGGCGACCAGGCTGCATCTGTCAATGCCGGCAGCCGTGTTCATCGGTCCTGCATCTGCCGCAACTGATCCCGGTTCCTGCGAATAAACAGGAAAAAAGAACAGGAGAAAGAGTACCGGAAGCACCAGGTTTTTCATCATAGGGCAATGGGATTGTTCTGCAAAGATAGCAAATCCGGCGGTCATCAGGGCAGTCCGGCCAGCCGGGGAGTTTGTTACAGGACCCCTGTTCATAATATGCGTACCTTTGCACCATGCGAAAACATCTGTTATACCTTATGTTTCTCCTGGTCCCGGTCATGAACCACGCAGGTCCCGGCAGACCGGTTTTGCCCCCTGACGTTCAGCCAGACCTCTTTAGCTATCTGAACCTGTCGGAGAAAGGACTTGCCAGCGAGGTGTACCGGCTTGCCTTAAAAGGGTACCGGAAACTGGAGAGCAGCGGAAAACTCCGCAATTCCGGCATCCTGACCATCGTTGACTTCTCACAATCAAGTAAAAACAAACGGCTTTACGTGATCGACATACTGCACAAAGTACTACTGTTCAACACATATGTGGCCCATGGCAGGAATACCGGGGAGGAATTTGCGCAACATTTCTCGAATGTTCTTGGCTCCTGCCAGAGCAGCCTGGGCTTTTATGTAACAAAACAGGAGACGACGGGCTCCTGTACAGGTTTGTCCCTGGTCCTCGACGGAATGGAAAAGGGGTTCAACGACAATGCACTGAGACGCGAGATCATCATACACGGGGCCAGGTATGCCACTGAGGATTTCATAAAAAAGACCGGTCGCCTCGGCCGGAGTTTCGGATGCCCGTCGCTGCCACCCGACCTTGTCAAGGCTGTTGTGGAGACCATCAAGGAGGGCACCTGCCTGTTCATCTATCACAACGACCCCCGGTATATCGGCAGTTCCAGCCTGCTGAATTAATCATCCCAACCAGCCGGCCATTGAAACCGGCAATTGCTGAACCGGGCCACGCGCGGCTGCATGAGGCGCAGGGAAGGGGAACTTAATCCTTAACACCGAAACAGAAGAGATGGTGCTGCCCCCTGATAAAGATCAACCCGCCGCTGATGGCCGGGGTTGCCATGCAAATTTCATTGATTGGATTGTTAGTGATCAGTTCGTATTCAGCTGCGGCCCTGATGACAAAAACACCATGTTCTTCGCTGGTACAAAAGATCTTCCCGTCGGCAGCCACCGGCGAGGCCGTGAAAGCGCCCCCTCCTTTGATGGTCTCCTTAAACTGGACCTCTCCTGTTGAACCGCGGTAACAGATGAGCAACCCGCTGTTTGACAGGGTGTAGAGAAAACCGTTATAAGCCAGCGGGGTAGGCATGTAGGTCCCCCCCCGTTTTATTCTCCATTGAACGAATTCACCGCTGTTCAGGCTGTCGGGAATTGAGATGTTGCCCCTGGCGCCAGCCTTGATGGCATAGACCGGGAAAACCGGGGGATACCCTGCCGTTACAAAGATCAGGCTGTCCATGAACACCGGCGTTCCCACGGTAATCTCCGAATTGGGCGATAACCTCCACAGCTCCTCACCGGTGGCAGGGTTGTATCCCCGGATGAAACGGGAGCCATTTGTTACCAGTTCGTCACGGCTTTTACCGTGATAAAGGGTGGGGGTTCCCCAGGAGGAGATCTCATCGCGCATGGTTTTCCAAACCTCTTTTCCGGTTTTAAGATCATAGGCTGCGATGTAGGAATCTTTCGACCTGTCGCACTGGACAATTACCGTACTCCCGCAGATAACAGGCGAACTGGCAGGCCCCCACTGGGTATCATCATTGAAGAACCACCCGGCATCAAGGATTCCGAGGTCCCTTCTCCATTGTTCACTGCCTTCGAAATCATAACACACCAGCCCTTCCGAACCGAACAGCGCCACCACGTATTTCCCGTCGGTAACGGGGGTGGCATTGGCCTGTGAACCCTTCACGTGCCTTTTCACGCGCGGCACTCCTTCATAAGCCTTTTTTCACAGCCGATCTTGTTCTTCGCATATTCTGAGAAAGGATTGCCTAGCGGCGTATTTTCAGTAATCATGTAATTCTGAGGAGGTTTCTGATAGACAGTCGTAGAGCTTATGAGCACGAACTGTTTGGTTTTGCCGGAAAATATTTTTATGTCCTGTTCTATGTCCTTGGCCGTGAA
>JBAXFZ010000337.1:0-5074 GCA_037139685.1 Bacteroidota bacterium | reverse complement strand
GGTTTTTTTATTCGGGACGTAGCTTTTCATATGATAATATTTATTTTTTTCGGGCCATATGGAATATCCATAAATTATCATTCACGGTTTGCATGAACGCTGTTATTATGGATATGTCATAATCTGTATCCTGGGACTTCGTCAGGGCAAAAATAGAAATTTTAGGCGTCAATTTTTACCCGGGGATGCAATTAACCACGGTCAGTAGCCATAACCCAGCGTATCCGCCCTCCTCGGTCCCAGGATGCGGTAGTCCATTTTATCGAGTGCTTCCTGCACCTTTGCACGGTTGAGATAAAGCGACCTGTGGCGATAATTATCGGTCCCAAGCCCCGCATGGAAAAACAAACCGCAGATGACAATGATTTTAAGGTATCTCATCATGACCGGTTTTTTTGATATCAGCCATTGGTAGCAGTAGAAAGAGTAGATAACAGGGATTGGAAGCATCAGGTAAAAGGTATGGGATGAGGGTCCCTTGATTGAAAAGAAAAAGCTTATAAATATGATCAGCCAGGAAACGAATGTCAGCCATTTTATTTTTTGCCATTCATCTTTTTCCCGATTCATAAAAAAGGCCAGGACGAACAGGATGACCTGCAGAAATCCGGTCACCAGTAATACAAGGGTAAAGGGAGCCATCCACGGCTGGTTCTTTATTACATTCAACCGCTCGGCGGTCCCGCCTCCAAGCATATAGGGGATTTCGAAACCTGCAAATGAGAGAAAGCGCACCAGGATTGTCAGAATATTTTTAAAGTTGCCCGGGTTGAATACGATATTCGAAGCGGCTCCCTTCATCACCGGATCAGGAGAGATCAGGGTTGGAGCCAGGGTGCTTAGTCCAAGCAGGAATCCTGACAGGTACAGCAGCAGGAAGATCATGGTTTTTCTCCTGGATTTCCTGAAGGATTCGGCAAACACCAGTATTGTGAATGGCAGCAGCAGTATATATGACAAGTGCAGCTGCATGATGCAGGTGGTGGTCAGCCCGATTATAAAAAAGGCGGGTTTGGGATTGATGATTTTTCGGCTGTAGATGGGCAAAAGTTCAATGATGGAAAGGAAAAACGGGACCGAGAATACAAGCACGTACGACGGGTTAACTACCCGGGTGCTGTAACAGAGCGTCCAGGGGGTGGTAAGTACGAGTGTCCATACAATCCATGCGGGAATGGCCGGAACTCTTTTTGAAATAAAATATGCCAGGAAGCTTAAGCTGCCAAACGACAGGATATTTAAAAAGATAGTGGGTGACTCCGGGATTTTTAACAGGTAAAAGGGGATGCTTACGAGCAAACCCTGGAGGGCGCCCGGGATTTGTGTATTGGTATAGACGATGTCGGGGCCATAAAAGGGCCAGCTTCCTGTCGTATAGGATTTCAGCCCGATCAGGTAGATCTGGATCTCATCGCAAAACCAGAATTCGGCAAACAAACCATAAATCACCCTGAAGACAAAAAGAAAAAGGATCAGCAGGTAAAAGTATTTCTGTTTCATCTGCAATTTGGAACTTTTAATCGGTTATGCATTGAAGCCCGCTCCGGATGTGTATTTGGCAGATGACCGCCATGCTTAAAATCCTGCCTGCTTTTCAAATTGCAATGTTAAGGTTATTCCGTGGATCTTCATCCTCGGGGATTGTCCCTGTTTAATCGGGAACCTAAATGCTTTTCAATCAATCCTGTCAGTAACTCCCTGTCGATGGGCTTTGAAATATAATCAGTGCAACCGGCCTCCAGGAACCTTTCCCTGTCTCCCGACAGTCCATAGGCCGTTTGTGCAATGATAACTACCTCCCTGTTGAATTCCCGGATTTGCCGGGTTGCCTCGTCGCCGGAAATTCCCGGCATCCTGATATCCATCAGGATTAAATCAAGGTCGGGGTTGCTGCGGCAGATTTCAACTGCCTCACCACCCGTGGCAGCTCTATAGATATCGGTACTGTAAATGCTTATAATCGTTGAAAGATAATCATCGGAGGTTTCATCATCCTCGGCAATCAGTATTTTCAGTTTGTTAAGCATGGGGGTGACCCCTGCGATAACGGCAGCCCCCTTAAATGAGGGTTTTGTTTCTGCCCCCTGCCTATAGGGAATCGTAAAATAAAAAACAGAACCCTCGCCTGGCCTGCTTTCAACCCAGATTTTCCCGCCAAGCATTTCAACATACGATTTTGTGATCGACAGTCCCAGTCCTGCACCCTGGTAGGCCGACTTGTCAGAAATGTCGGCCTGGATAAAGCGTTCAAATATGGCTTCCTGCCTGTTAGCAGGGATCCCGATGCCGGTATCTTTCACGAAAAACTCTAACCAGGGAGACCCGCGGTCTGTTTGGAGGTTGTACCCGAATTCAATCATGCCTTCATTTGTAAATTTGATGGCATTTTTGACAAGGTTGGTAAGTATTGCATAGATCTTCTCCCGGTCGGTCTGGATGGTTGCTTCATTCGAAGGCAGGGTGTTTTTAAAGGTGAACTCTAATCCTTTTTTCTCCGCCTCGGGCTTGAAGAATGTATGAACGTATTCTACCTGTTTGTTTATTGACGTTTCAGAAAGCGAAACCTCCATCTGTCCCGACTCAATTTTGGCAATATCAACAATATCATTGATGATGTTGAGCATCCGGGCGCCGCTTTTCTCGATGATGCGTATGTACTTTTTCATAGGAAATGAATTCTGTAAGTGTCCCAGAAGTCGTTCAAATGGTGATCTTACAGTTAACCTGATGAATATTAAGGATGGGTTTGATATTGATACGTTTATCAAATACAGAAAGATAGATTTTTCAGGTGAAGTTATGAATTAAAGAAAGACTTCTTACTAAGCCAATCAAATGTTACCTCCCGTTGTAAGAGAATTTTTCGCAGGTAACTTTGCGGAAATTTCGAGTTTAATAAAGTGCGGTGGCCAAAAGAATTCTTTTATGTTGATTAAGCAGTATAATATAAGAAAATGTTATAGACGATTTTTCATGAAATTCGAAATAAGTACTATGGGATCTATGCTTCATTTTAAAATTTACAACGACAAACTGATTACAGAACAATCAATCTTTCAGTTTGTTTTAAGACGCATTAGTTTGCTAATCAGTTATTATATGTAAAAAAAACAACTGCATATTTAGATTCATTATTGATTGGTTTGTCGTATTGACAATGCCTTTTCAGTGTTGTATATTTAATAGGTATGAATATATGAACCATCCTTCCTTTATGAAAGTATTTTCCCGCAATTTATTTCTGATATTTTCGATTATTTTCTTTGTATCCTTAAAAATGGATACTTTAAGTGTTTACACTATCCCACCTTCGGCTCAGTCGGTTTGTACCGGTGATCTTGATCTTGATGGATTCAATGATATTATTGTTGGGCATAATTATAATGATGTATATAACTTTGGTGGT
This sequence comes from Bacteroidota bacterium, assembly GCA_037139685.1. Lineage (GTDB taxonomy): Bacteria > Bacteroidota > Bacteroidia > Bacteroidales > FEN-979 > CAIVAT01. The sequence goes on along the minus strand of JBAXFZ010000337.1, from coordinate 1,668 downwards.
GTTTCAATTCTTCGTAATCAGGGGTTGGGAAATTTTGTTCTTACTGATTCTATTTACGCTATTGCAAATGAATGGGCTGTGGCAACCGCACAATTGGATTCAGACCCACATCCTGAATTATTATTTCTAAGAGAAAATTCAATTACTCATTTTGAATATGTTGAGATAGTTTTTAATAATGTTATGATTGATACAATGTTGTTAAATGATGCTCAACCGGGTTTTGCAATTGATTACCTTGCAACCGGAGATATAGATGGTAATGGGTTTAAGGATATTGTTTTTGCATCCAATCAAGGTCTTTTCTGGGGGATTTTTTATAATTATGGGAACAGAAATTTTTCTGCCCCAGAAATTCATCAAGTAACGACCTTTTATCCCTCAGGTTTGGCTGTAGGGGATTTAAATAATGACGGCAGGGATGACATTGTCCTTTGCGGGCAACTTATCGATATTTATTTCAGTTATCCATCAGGGTTCCAAAACTTGCAACTTAGTGCCGACGGTTTTGCCGGTGGTGTGTCAATAACAGATTTTGATCAGGATGGATATAATGATATTCTTGCCAATTCAGGACTCGGGTCTACAGTTCTTGTAAAATATAAAAACAATTGGAATAATACTTTTCAAAAATTGCCGGATTTCATTTTTCAACCGGCATGTGGAGAGTTTTTCCTTACTGATCTCAATAATGATGGATTAACAGATGTAATTTACCAAAATCGATCTAATACCGGGTATGTTCTCTGGTATAACCAGGGTAACTTCCAGCTTGCAGATTCAAGTTTTATTTCAGTTCCATGCCTCGGGGAGCCATCCCGAAGTTTTTATTGTACTGATTTAGATAACAATGGGTTCAATGATATCATTACAGTGAGATTTGATGCATATTACCTCATTAATAACATAGATATCAGATTCAACGACGGGCAGGGGCATTTTATTCCTGACCCTGTTGTTGGAGTAAAGAACTATTCCTATATTATTTCATTCGGTTTAAAGAATTATCCCAATCCTTTCCAGGATGAAACCATATTCAATTTTATTTTAAAAGAAACATCATTAGTCGATTTATCCGTTTTTGACCTTCAGGGAAAGTTTGTCACATGTTTAACAAATCAAAAACTGAAAGGAGGTCAACAAATGATAAAATGGCGCGGGCTCGACAACGGCGGTCAACCATGCAAGCCCAGCGCCTTTGTTGTTTACCTGAAGGTAAACGGTAAAATCTGCCAAGCAATCAAAGTCATTAAAACTTAAAAATATAAGGAGATTTCACTATGACAAAATTAAGACTTTTTCATACCCTGCTGATATTTTTTATTGCCAGCAGTGTCAATGCACAGTATACTAGGGATGCAGCTATTGATTTTGTAAAAAATCAGGTTTTAATAAACGACATAAGTCATGTCAAGATATATGTCTCCAAGGATGCTAAATCAGGTAGTATTGGGTTGCCTTTACTACACGATGAACCAATTCACTTTCCTTATAGTTCGAACTGGGTATTTTTTGTGGATGATCATCCTTTTGCTGGATGGAACCATCCTTGTAGGTATATATTTATTGACGCAATTACCGGAAATGATACAATCATAGCAAACCATCAGATCTATCCTGCAAGATTAGGTTACGATTTTGAAGATATTTCAGATACACCACCCTTTC
>JBAXFZ010000336.1:0-5120 GCA_037139685.1 Bacteroidota bacterium | reverse complement strand
ACAACTACTTGAATATGAACTAATTAATACTAATTAATACAGAATAATACAAAAAAATACCGGGATTAACAAATAATAAATTTTGAGGTATCCCCAGGGGGCTCCGACATTATCTTTTTACCCGGAAATGAATTGTTTTTTTACTATCTGAAAAGGTGATTTTCGATAAGAAATAATAATTTAAAATTAGCGGCGGCTAATTTTTTTTATAAAACTATTTCAGGTAGCTTCAGATTTTTTGAAAGGAAATTAACGTAATTTTACAGGGGGTTACAAGCCATTATTTAGCTTGTCATTTCTTTACAAATTAGGCGTGCACGATTTTAACACATGTCAGTAAAGTTGACAGTTTTTAGGCACTACCTTCTAAAACATTAGTAAACACTGCCTGTCCAGAAGCCATGTTAGCCCCTCCAAGGGGAGGGCCGGGGGAGGGGTCCCTGGATCATACAGGTATATTTACAATTAATCATAAAATATTGTAAATAGTTTCTTTTTAATTTGGTTTATATTATAAACTTATTTATATTTGCAATCTATTTACTAAACCCTATTCATTAAATCAACACAAATATGGAAACAAACGACAAATTTTCCGAGCATGACAGCTTCAGGATTATCAATGAAATGATCAATACAGCAAAACATGGCATTGCCGACAACAGTTTCCCTTATCTCTTATGGGGCTGGCTTGTGTTTTTAGCCAGCATATCAAATTATATCCTGCTGGTGGTGGTGAAAACCGATTACAACTGGCTTCCCTGGCCTATATTCATGGGACTGGGAGGTGTTATTGGCATCATATACAGTATCAGGGAAAATCGTGAGCAGACCGTGAAAACCTATGTCGACCGGTTCCTGGGGTACACCTGGACCAGCCTGCTCACCGGGCTTTTCCTGACCATGTTTATCGGCGCGAAAGCAGGGCCTGAGGTGGTTTACCCGGTGATCATGATCCTATACGGTATCGGCCTGTTTATCTCCGGGCGGGCGTTTGGTTTCCTGCCACTTGTCATGGGCGGAATCGGCTGCTGGGGCTGTGCCGTACTTGCCTGTTTTGTTCACTTTGAAATCCAGCTTATCCTGCTGGGGCTATCCGTTATGGTCGGGTATATAATCCCCGGATATATTCTTAAATTAAAATTCAGGCATGAAAGTACTCTCTGAACTTGACCCAATCCTTCACTCCCAACTTCGCTTGGCTGTTGTTTCAATATTGATTGGCACCGAGGAGGCCGATTTTACATTCCTGAAGACCAGGACGGGATCGACGGCCGGGAACCTGAGTGTACAGCTGGAGAAACTCAGTACGGAGGGATATATTTCCGTTGAAAAATCTTTCCGTAACAAACGCCCCTTAACGACCTGCCGGATCACCCCGAAGGGGATCCGGCAGTTTGAAAGTTATGTGAAGGCTTTACAGGAATACCTCTCTCCTCATGAATAACCTCCCCCTCCGGGGGAGGTTATTCTACTGCACTTTTCGGATGGAACCGGCACCCGAAACACTCTGGTCCACTTCGGTCGGGGAACCTTTATACTTTACGCTCCCGGCACCTGATATTTCAGCATGCAGCTTTTTTGAAACATTGATCTGTGCGTTTCCTGCACCGCTGATTTCGATATCATAATTTTCTGCCGCAAGATCATACCCGAAAATATCGGAAGCTCCCGAGAGTTCCATATTCACATCGCCTGCCGTTCCTGTAAACTTCAGCTTGCTGGCGCCACTGCAATCGAGTTTAAGTTTCTGCACGGCGATATCAAGTTTGGCATCGGAGGCACCCGAACCATCGATGCTCAGTTCAGGGACTGTTAACCGTCCGTCGCTCTGAACATTCACAGCCCCGCTTATATCAATCATCTTCAAGTCCTTTACCGTGACATAGACCTTAAGCATGGTGGTGTGATGTACAGGCTTCCTTGTTTCAATTTTCAGGGTATTCCCTGAAACATCGGTACGGACAAGAGGCAGGATATTTTGATCGGTTTCAACCGTCACCTCTTCCGATGCCCCCTGTTTAATGATGATGTCAAACGCACCTGAAACTTCAATTGTATTAAAAGAACTCACTTTCCGTGTCTCCTTTAAAACATTTCCATCACCGCTGGTGCCCCCGATCATCCGGCAACCGGCAAAAAGACTTGTCATCCCCAGGAAAAGGCTGACGAACATGAACATAGAAAATAATTTCGTTGTTTTCATAAATTTCAATTTTATTTTATTTGACGTAAGGTTATTATTTGGTTACAAAAAAACCGGGAAAAAGCATTGTTTGCATTGTTTGCATCGTTTGCATTCCTACCTGAGGCTTACATTCCCAAACTCGCTGTGCACGCTGACCCTGGATGCAGGAGATTCATTTCCCCCGACAGTACCCTTGTAAATATTCTCGGTAGCAGATGTTGAACGGAACGAAAACCTGGCCTTTTCAGCCGGGTACTCCAGCCGGCAGAATTTCAGGTTTGCCTCAAGGCTGTAACTGGACTGGTCCCCTAAACTGACCGAAACATTGCCGTATTTGTTACGGATATTTACCGATGCGAAATCCGCCGGCATTTCATGTACCTCGCAATTCCCGTATTGCATATCAAGATTGAGACTTTGATCAATTCTACGGATGTCAAGATCCGAAAATTTCGATTTTGTATCGACAATGGATGAATTTTCCATGTTCAATTTTCCCCCTTCAAAAACAACGTACAGGGAGATGATTTTTTCGGCATCCAGGTTCGAGAATTTCGAATCCAGCCTCAGGTTGCCGGCATAATCCAGGTTCATTTCGGAATATTTCAGGGAGATCACGGCACCTTTGATCCAGTTGATCCTGATTTTACTGAACCTGATATCCAGGACATTGTCGGCATTCGCCAGTTTCTTTGCCTCCAGGTTCCCATAACCCAGGTTTATCCTTGTCTTTCCCTGGACTTCGTTCACATATATATCTCCGAATTTATTGGTAAGGTCAAGGTTGATCGCCAGCGGCATATTCACAACATAGTCAATCGAAAACCGGCCTTTCCCCGGCCCCCGGCTCTCCTGCAGGTTTGTAACGGCATGAACTGCCGAAGGGGAATCGGAGAAGTCAACGCTGATTCCTTTAAAAAGCCTGTCGGCATCCTCCTGTCCGGATGCATTGACAGTGATAGTGACCTCGATCGATACTGAGTTTTTATCCCAGTTGGTGCATTGTACCTTGCCAAAGCGGTTGTTTATGGTAAGGATGGCATCGGGATTGACTGCAAATTCCTTTCTGATCACCCTTTTAAACTCATTGTGGGCCTTGACACCCTTGATTCCAAGAAGGAAGATGAACATAAGGGTAAAGAAAACTATTTTTATTACTGTTTTCATTTTGATAATGGTTAAGTTACTTTTTCTGTGACACTTGTTTTATGATCGTCTGTAAAACCGATTCTTTCATCTGTTGATTCTGAATGATCGCCTCGAGGATGCGTTCATTGCCGGGGCTGTCGGCAAGCTGTTTTTTCAATTCGGCCGTGGCTGCATCGAGGGCCTGTATTACAACCCTGGCCGATTCATTAACCAGGCCGGCCTCCCGGCTGTTAGCGGCCAGTTTTTGAATCGTCCCAAGGTTATTAGTTGCCTGGTTGTCATAGTATTGCATTGCCTCTCTTATTTCGAGCGGAAGTTCAGCAACCGACTTCTCCCCGGCAAACCGCTCCCTGATCTCACGGCTTGCCATGTCGAACAGGAAAACGCTTACAGTGATCATTAGCAGGATCAGCGCTGCAACCTTCAGCAGCATCGGGCGGTTTGCCGGAGGCTGATGTACGGCAGGCTGGTTGTCAAGAAGTTTCCCGAACCTGCTAAAGTGTCCGGGATCGGGTTCCTGCCCGTCGAATTCCTCCCGGTGGTCGGCAATGTATCTTTTAAGGTCAGGCATAGTCAGTTGGAACTAAAGGCATGTTTAAAACTGTTTTCTTTCAGCAATGCAAGAAGCTTTTGGCGTGCGCGCGAATAGCGGGTTCGCGACAGCTGGTTGGAAATTTTCAAGATCTGCGAAATCTCTTCATGGTCGTAGCCCTCGAGTAAATAAAGAGAAAGCACCACGCGGTATTCATCCGGAAGCTGTAAAATCGCCCTTTTGATTTCCTCTACCTGATACCGGATCTCCTCTTCCCTGCTGTCTTCGGAAGAATCGGCAATTTCTGTATCAATTTCATCAATCGGGATGTGTTCTTTCACCTTGCGCAGGTAATCGAGTGAACGGTTGATCACGATACGCTTCAGCCAGGAACCAAAACTGCCCTCCCCCGAATAGCTCCCAAGCAGCCGGAAGGCATCCAGGAACGACTCCTGCATGATATCTTCCGCTTCGGCAGTGTCGTTCACTATTCTGAGACTTGTATTGTACATGGCCTTATAATATCGTTTATATATCTCAAACTGCGCATTGCGGTCGCCTGTTCTGCAAGCATCGATCAGCTCCTGGTGAATATTGATGTATTTACCTTCCAAACTCCCGGATTTTAGACAAATGACTCGGCGGTTTTCAGAATGTTACAGCCGGCGGATAAAATTATTGTTTTTTTTTTACCCGGGGATGGCTCATTATCTCATTACGATCCCGGACTGACTCCCTTTTAGAACACAACTGCCATCTTATTTGGTTCCTGCCAACAAAGTTGTAATTTTGCGGTTAATGAAAAAGTTCCACCTGCCCGTCTATTTTTATGCCCTCACGGCCATGCTCTTCTGGGGCATGTCGTTTATCTGGAGTTCGGAACTGCTCAAATTTTATCAGCCGGTCACCATTATTTTCATCAGGCTGGTCATTTCATCCTCGCTGCTTTTCGCCTTTATTTATGTTTCGGGGCAGCACGAAAAGGTCCAGAAAAAGGATTACCTGCTGATCTTTCTTTCTGCCCTGTTTAATCCCTTCCTCTATTTCCTGGGAGAAAATTACGGACTTAAATTTTCAACACCCACCATTTCAGCGGTTATCATTGCAACTATCCCAGTCTTTTCCCCTCTGATCGCTTACCTGAGCTTCAGGGAAAAATTAACCCCGGTCAATTTTGTCGGTATCGCGATATCATTTTTGGGAGTGATCCTGATGCTGATCAACAGGGCGCTGTCGCTGGAGGCTGATATC
>JBAXFZ010000335.1:0-5127 GCA_037139685.1 Bacteroidota bacterium | reverse complement strand
GTGACCCTTGGCGAAGGACATGCCGCACCGGCCGTATATCATGGAAAGGTTTACCTGCTCGATTATGACGAGGTCAGCAAGACAGATCAGCTGCGCTGCTTTTCACTGCTTACCGGAGAGGAATTGTGGAGGAGGGGCTATTTCATTCACCTGAAAAGAAACCATGGACTCTCCCGGACCATTCCGGCCGTAAGCGAAAAATTTGTTGTGACCATCGGCCCGCGCTGCCAGGTCATGTGCGTTAAACGCGCCAACGGTGATTTCCTGTGGGGAATTGATCTCGAAAAGGATTACCTGGCGGAGATTCCCTTCTGGTACACAGGGCAATGCCCCCTGCTCGACAAGGATACAGCCATCATTGCCACGGGGGGAAAGGCGCTCCTGGTTGCGGTTGACTGCAATACCGGGAAAAAACTTTGGGAGACACCCAATCCGAAGGGATGGAAAATGTCGCACTCCTCGGTAATTCCGATGACGGTCAATGGAAAAAAAATGTTTGTCTATTGCGCCATTGGCGGTGTTTGCGGAATATCCGCCGCAGGGGCCGACAGGGGAAAGGTGCTCTGGGAAACTGCTGAATTCGCCCCCTCGGTCGTGGCGCCCTCGCCTGTGATCCTTGATAAAGGCAGGGTTTTCGTAACCGCAGGTTATGGCGCCGGTTCGGCACTTCTCCAGGTGACCGGGGATGGCGGGAATTACAAGGCAGAGGTGCTGCAGGTGTTCAAACCGCAGGATGGGCTGGCATCTGAACAGCAGACCCCCGTTTTTTCCGGGGGATTTGTTTATGGGATTTTGCCAAAGGATGCCGGCGGGCTGCGAAACCAGCTCGTCTGCTGCAAACCGGGAGATTGTAAAAAGATTGTCATGAGCAGCGGGAAAGCCGACCGGTTCGGGCTGGGACCCTACATCATGGCCGACGGGAAGTTTTTCATCCTGAATGATGACGGGGAGATGACAATTGCGAGAGTCACAAATTCAAAGTTTACGACACTTGACAAAGCGAGGATCATCGACGGGCAGGATTCATGGGGACCTATAGCCATCACCGGGGGCTACCTGCTGATGCGCGATTCAAAACAATTGGTTTGTCTGAATATTAAAGCCGAATAAAATGAAACAAAAGAGTGTTCTGATTTTTGCCCTTGTTTGTTTACTGGCCGGGATTTCATTCATGGTTTGGGATATGTTCTTCAGGCAGCCCGACGCCAGTGAAAATCCCTATGCCTACGACATGAAAAACCTCAAGAAAAGCGACACCGTGCTTACCAGGTATGACGAGGTGCAGCAGATAAAACCCGGGTTGACCGAAATCCTGGGCGTTGCAACCGACATCTCCGACCGGATCTATGTGGCAGGAGAAAAAGGGGTTGAAATTTACGATCCTTCGGGAAAACGGGAAACCGCATTCTCCTTTGACGGAACGGCCAGGTGTGTCAGGGTTGACCGGCATGGATTGATCTACCTGGGAATGCAGGATCATCTCGAGATCTTCACCAGGGAGGGAAAGAAATTAAGCCAGTGGCCTCCCTCGGGGGATGATGCCATCATCACCTCCGTTGCTGTTACGGATGCAGATGTCTTTATTGCCGATGCCGGGAATAAGGCAGTTTACCGTTATGATCATTCTGGAAACCTTCAAAAAAAGATTGGTGAAAAAGATCCCCACGACAGCATTCCCGGGTTCGTGATCCCAAGCCCCTGGTTTGATGTTGCGGTTGGCGGCGACGGCATGCTCTGGGTGGTAAACCCCGGCCGTCATTGTCTTGAAAAGTTCACCAGGGACGGTGCGCTGATCTCTTCATGGGGTAAAGCCACCATGGCCATGGATGGTTTTTGCGGCTGCTGCAACCCCTCGAATTTTGCATTCCTTTCCGACGGCTCTTTTGTTACCAGCGAAAAGGGGATTGAACGCATCAAGGTATATTCACCCTCCGGTGATTTCAGTTGCGTGGTGGCCACCCCGGCATCGTTCAACGAAGGAACAAGGGGCCTTGACCTTGCCGTTGATTCGAAAAACCGGGTAATCGTGCTTGATCCTGAACGCAAACAGGTAAGGGTGTTTGTATTGAAAAAATAAAACAGTGCCGCTGAATATGCAAAACCGAAGACAATTTCTGGCAAACCTTTTCCGTGGCGGCATTCTCGCATTGCTGGCCATAGTCAGCGCGACCATGATCCGCAGGTGGGGTGAGGCGGAAGATTGCCGGCGCGGTTATGCATGCGGAAGCTGCAACCTGTCGAACAACTGCACACTGCCGGAAGCAGGAACCTACCGCGACAGGAAACACACTTCAAATGAAACGGGAACCAAAGATGAAAGAAACAGGAGATGATCCCATGCTGAACCGGAGGGAATTCCTGGTTAACGGGATCAGGGCAACTGTTATCCTGGGACTCGGGGGACTGGCTGTGCTGGTGGCTAAAAAAAGCCTTGCCGGCGAGACCGTCTGGCAGCTTGACCCCGGAAAATGCATCCAGTGCGGGCGGTGCGCTACCAATTGCGTGCTGGCCCATTCTGCAGTAAGGTGCACGCATGTTTATGCCATGTGCGGCTATTGCGACCTGTGCGGCGGTTATTTCAAACCCGGGACAAAAACCCTCAGTACTGCCGCCGAAAACCAGGTTTGCCCTACCAACGCCATCAGGCGGAAATATGTCGAAGACCCGTTCTTTGAATATACCATCGATGAACCCCTGTGCATCGGTTGCGGCAAATGTGTGAAGGGATGCGGAGCCTTTGGCAACGGATCACTCCAGTTGCAGGTCAGGCATGACATATGTGTACATTGCAACCAGTGTTCCATTGCCCGGAGCTGCCCGGCCGACGCCTTTAAACGCGTGCCGGCCGCAAAACCATACCTGCTCAGGCAAATTGCGCTGGAGAATCCAAAATAAACAAGCATGAGCACGAAAAAAGGGCGGGTAATATTTATGCTGATCATCTTACTGACCATTCAGTTTATGAATGTCTATGGTGTTCAGCGCTTCCCGAAACCCGAATTCGAATCGGGGTACATCCAGCCTGAAACCATTCAGCCGACATCCAGGGCCCCGGTAATGGCACTCGTCGATGTTGTGGTGCTTGCCCTTACCCTGTCTGTCGTTTCCTGGCTGGTGCTGAAGAAAAGGTCACGCACGGGAGTATTCTGGACATCCCTCTTCTCACTGGCCTATTTCGGCTTTTACCGCCAGGGATGCGTATGCTCCATCGGCGCCATTCAGAATATGGTCCTGGCCCTCTTTGAAAGATCTTATGTTGTTCCCCTGGCCGTCCTTGCCTTTTTCATCCTCCCCCTTGTCTTCACGCTGTTCTTTGGCCGGACCTTCTGTGCCGGGGTATGCCCCTTCGGGGCCATGCAGGACCTGGTCTCCTTCAGGCCGCAAAAAACCGATCCGAGGCTCAATGCCATCCTGGGGGTGATCCCTTATGTTTACCTCGGCCTGGCCATACTGTATGCCGCAACAGGAACCGATTTTATCATCTGCAGGTACGATCCCTTCGTCGGCATTTTCAGGTTCAATGCCACCTTCGGCATGTTCGTCTTTGCAGGAACACTGCTGGTGTCAGGGATCTTCATTGCACGACCCTATTGCCGCTACCTCTGTCCCTATGGTGTTTTGCTCAACTGGGTCAGCCGGTTTTCGCGTAGACATATCACCATCACCCCTTCAGACTGCATACAATGCCGGCTGTGTGAAGATTCCTGTCCCTACGATGCCATTGATATGCCTGTTGTGGACCGGAATCCTGAAAACCGGTCGGTGACGACCCGGAAGCTTATCCTGGTCTGCCTGCTGGTCCCATTCTTTGTCGTTCTTGGTGGATGGACAGGGTCGCGCCTGCATGAAACCCTTGCCGGGGTAAACGGGAAAGTACGGCTCGCCAGGACTTTGCAGCAACCTGAAAGTTATAAGGACCAGGCAGAGCCATTCGAGGTGACCGCCTATAAATCATCAGGTAAATCAATTTCAGAGGTCTCCGCCGAAGCCGCGCAGGTACTGCGTCAATTTTACATTGGCGGGTGGATACTGGGTTGTTTTATCGGGCTGGTGTTTGGGATCATCCTTGCAGCCAGGCTGCTGACGAGGTTCAGGACCGGCTATACACCCAACAGGGGATCCTGCTACAGTTGTGCCCGGTGTGTCGATTACTGCCCCGTTGAAAAAAACGGGTTAACGAAAATAATGCCATGAGAATAAACCCGGATTCCAATCACCTGCGGGCTGCCCGGATACAGGGGCAAGATCGATCGTGGCATGATGACAGATTTTATTGCCAATGAAAAAAGTTGAAAAAACCGGGAACCTGAATTCTGCACTCCTGCGGAATATCGCAATGGTCAGCGCAGGCTTTGCAGTGATCATGTGTGTGCTGATCATCATCAATTTTATCCAGGTCAAACGGGCTGATCCGTTGAACGCGCCCGTTTTGAAAGCTATGATCGAACGGTTGCATACAAACCCGGGCGACGGGCAGCTCCGGCAGGAGATCCGAGAACTCGACCTGCTTGCCCGCAAGGCCTTCTTCACCAACCAGTGGCAGGTGAGGATGGGAGGATACCTGCTGTTCCTCAGCCTGCTGATCGTTGTGATTTGCCTGAAGGCCATTGAACTCCTGACAAAGATATCTCCGGCTGTGCCGTCGGGTGAAAGAGCTGATTTCTGGCAGGAGCGGAAAATCAACAGGAGTTGGGTCGCCTATACCGGGATTGCACTCGTGGCGGTTTCAATGCTCCTTGTTTTCCTGACCCATCATGAACTTGGAAAGAGCCTTGATGTGGAGAATGCAGGCAATCCAAGCAATCCAAGCAATGCAAGCAATGCAGGCAATGCAAACAATGCAGGCAAAGCAGGATTGAAGGGGGAGGTGAAGGCGGATTCTGCGGGGAAAGCTCCCGGTGGCGTGACGGATATGGATGGGTTTCCTACAGTTCAGGAGGTTGCTGCCAATTTTACTTCGTTCAGGGGGCCGGGGGGCAATGGAATTGTATTCCGGAAAAATATTCCCACCAGCTGGGATGGAAAAAGCGGGAAAAACATCCTGTGGAAGACAGGGGTCCCGCTACCGGGGTATAATTCGCCGATAATCTGGAATGACAGGATTTTTCTCACAGGTGCCAATGAAAC
>JBAXFZ010000334.1:0-5199 GCA_037139685.1 Bacteroidota bacterium | reverse complement strand
CTCGACCGCATCAAGGAGATGATCGAGAGCCCCGAATCGGATGCCATCTCATTCCTTGACGATGTGAAGGGATTTTTCTTCCTTGATGAGATCTCGGTGTTCACACCGCAGGGAGAGCTCAGGACACTGCCGGCAAATTCGACCGTTCTCGATTTTGCCTATGCCATTCACAGCGAACTTGGCGACACCTGCATCGGGGCAAAGGTTGATAAAAAGCTTGCCGCCATCAACCATGTGCTGAAAAACGGACAGCAGATAGAGATCATCACCTCGAGAAAGCAGACCCCTAAAGAGGAGTGGCTCAGTTATGTGGTGACCACGCGGGCCAAGACAAACATTAAGCTGGCGGTACGCCAGGAAAAAAAGAAATTTGTCAAACCGGGCAGGGAGAAGCTTGGAAAATGGTTTTTACAGCTTGGGATTGAATTTTCGAATGAAAATGTTAAGAAATTCCTTGCGGTGAACAATATCGGCAGCATTGTCGACCTCTATTATGCCGCGGCACAGGATAAAATCGGCATCAAGGATGTAAAGGCTTTTGCAGCCTCGAGTTTCAGGAACGGATGGCTGAATTTCGTTCTGAAAAACACAAACAAGGGCAAGGGAGCTCCTGTTGAGGAGCAGGACATTAAGGGAGGCAGCAAGCCAAACCCTGCCGATTTCACTGCCGCCGAACCCGGCAGGCGCATTGCATTCGAGGTGGCAACCTGCTGCAACCCGATCCCGGGCGACGAGGTAATCGGCTTTACTGATGCCAACCATGTTCCCTTGCAGATCCACCGGACAAAATGCCCTAAGGCCCAAGAGATGATGTCGGTTTACGGCACACGGATGGTCAAGGTTAACTGGATGAACCAGGAATCGATATCATTCCTGACCGATATCAAGGTAACGGGGATCGACAGGAAAGGGTTGATCAATGAGATTACCCGGATAATTTCAAACGACCTGAACCTGAATATCAAATCGTTTCATATCGAAGCCGACAAAGGGCTTACCACGGGTTCAATAACTCTTTTCGTGCAGGATATCACAACCCTCAATGAGGCACTGGATAACCTGACAATGATTGAAGGAATAACGCATGTTGACAGGGTAGATTAAATTTTTCTATTTTTATTTGTTCTAAATCCTGATAAATGTCTATCTTTATGCCAAATTTACGCATATGATCAAAAAAACTACAGAAGATGTGTTCGAAACCGTTTCAAACCTGTTTACCGAATACCTGGAACGGCACGGGCATCGCAAGACTCCTGAGCGCTACACCATTTTAAAAGAAATTTTTGCCACCGAGGGCCATTTTGATATTGAGACGCTCTATATCAGGATGAAAAACCACAAATACCGTGTTAGCCGGGCAACGCTTTACAATACCATAGAATTGCTGCTTGACTGCGGACTTGTTACCAAGCACCAGTTTGGGACCAACTATGCCCAATTCGAAAAATCGGCCTTGCTGAAGCAGCATGACCATTTTATCTTTGAGGATTCAGGGGAGGTGATTGAATTCTATGATCCCAGGATCGAAGAGGTGAAAGCCCATGTTGAAAATATGTTCGAAGTGAACATAACCCATTATGCTCTTACATTTTACGGCCAGTCGAAATCGAAGAAGTAAACTCCAGTTATGAAGGTTGATGTAATCCTTGGATTGCAGTGGGGAGATGAAGGTAAAGGAAAGATCGTTGATGTCTTTACCCCCCGCTATGATATTATTGCCCGTTTCCAGGGCGGACCGAATGCAGGTCATACCATCATTTTCGGTGGTCAGAAATTTGTTCTCCATACAATCCCTTCAGGGATATTTCACCGGAAAACCCTGAATGTTATCGGAAACGGGGTCATTATCGATCCCTTCATCCTGTTCAGGGAAATTGACAAGCTCAGGCAGGCTGGAATGGAGCCTTCAGAAAACCTGCTTGTATCAAAGCGCGCCCATCTCATATTGCCTACCCATCGCCTGCTTGATGCCGCGCTGGAGTCGGAAAAGGGCGTTTCAAAAATCGGCTCCACCCTCAAGGGGATCGGCCCGACCTATACCGACAAATACGGCCGTAACGGCCTCCGTGTCGGCAATATTTCCGACCCGGGTTTCCTGGCCCGGTATGAACAACTCAAGGCCGAACATCTCGGCATTATTAGGCATACCGGCTTCGATTTTTCACGGCACCTGCTCGACACGCTTTCCCTTGATGCATACGAAGAACAATGGTTTAAATCGATCGACAGGCTGAAGGAGCTGAAGATCATCGACAGTGAAATTTTCCTCAATACAAGTCTTGACCAGGGGAAATCGGTACTTGCCGAAGGTGCCCAGGGAACCATGCTTGATGTTGATTTTGGTTCTTACCCGTTTGTAACCTCCTCCAATACGATAACCGCCGGGGTCTGTTCAGGGCTTGGCATTTCGCCTCACCGTGTGGGCAAGGTATTCGGCGTATTCAAAGCTTATTGCACAAGGGTCGGCAGCGGTCCCTTCCCTACCGAACTGGACGATGCCAGTGGTGAACTGATGCGCACACGGGGGAACGAGTTTGGTTCGACCACCGGGAGGCCGCGCCGCTGCGGATGGCTCGACCTTCCCGCGCTCAAGTATTCGATCATGCTGAATGGCGTCGACAGCCTGATCATGATGAAGGCCGACGTGCTGAACCCGTTTGCGGAGATAAGCGTATGTACGGGATATCAGTCAGGAGAGACGATTCTTGAAAATTTCCCGTTCGACCTCACAGATAATGACCGGCAGCCGGTATACCGGGAGATGAAGGGCTGGGATTCGGCACTGGGTAATTGTACCAGGGTGTCGGATATTCCCGACTCACTGGCCGGTTACATCAGGTTCATTGAGGATGAAACAAACCTGCCGGTAGATATCGTATCCATCGGTCCCGACAGGCTTCAGACGCTGCAACGCTGATCTAGAGTTTCCGTTTAACTTCTATCTGCTCATAGCCTTCAACGATGTCGCCAACCTTGATGTCGTTGAAGTTTTCAATGTTCAGCCCGCATTCGTAGCCGGTCAGAACCTCCTTAACATCGTCCTTGAATCGTTTTAATGAGCCGAGACTGCCGGTATGAACCACAATCCCGTCGCGGATAACCCTGATCTTTGTGTTACGTGTAACCTTGCCGTCGAGAACCATACAGCCTGCAACAGAACCGACTTTGGTGATTTTGAATACATCCCTGACCTCGATGTTGCAGAGGATCTTCTCTTCGATCTCGGGCGACAACATCCCTTCGATGGCGGCCTTGATCTCTTCGATAGCCTGGTATATAATTGAATAGAGCCTGATGTCGATCTGCTCGGCTTCGGCAAGTTTCCTTGCACTTACAGATGGTCTTACCTGGAACCCGACAATGATGGCATTTGAGGCGGATGCAAGCAATACATCCGATTCGGTGATGGCGCCGACCGATTTATGGATCACGTTGACCATGACCTCTTCGTTCGACAGTTTCAGCAGGGAATCCGACAACGCCTCGACTGAGCCGTCCACATCGCCTTTGACAATAATATTGAGCTCCTTGAAGTCGCCGATAGCGATTCTGCGCCCGATTTCATCCAGGGTGATATGTTTCTGCGTACGCAGACCCTGTTCGCGCTGCAGCTGGAGGCGTTTGGTGGCAATGGCCTTGGATTCCTTCTCGTCAGCCATGACATTAAAGCCGTCGCCTGCCTGCGGGGCGCCGTTCAACCCAAGCATCAGCATGGGCTGTGAAGGACCTGCCTCACGGATCGGGGAATTACGTTCGTTATAGATCGCCTTCACCTTGCCGTATGTTGCACCTGCCAGGACGATATCGCCCACGCGCAGCGTGCCATTCTGGACAAGTAGTTTGGCTACATAGCCACGGCCCTTGTCAAGCGAGGATTCGATGACGGTCCCGGTGGCAAGCCTGGTCGGGTTTGCTTTAAGGTTCAGCATTTCCGCCTCAAGCAATACTTTCTCGAGGAGCAGATCCACGTTGGTTCCAACCTTGGCTGAAATTTCCTGGGTCTGGTATTTGCCGCCCCACTCCTCGACAAGAATGTTCATTTTTGACAATTCTTCGCGAAGTTTTTCCGGGTTGGCATTGTTTTTATCCATTTTGTTAAAGGCAAAAACAATGGGGACCCCGGCAGCCAGCGCATGGTTGATGGCTTCCCGGGTCTGGGGCATGACGGTTTCATCGGCAGCGATGACGATGATGGCAACGTCGGTAATGCTTGCACCGCGGGCACGCATGGCCGTGAAGGCTTCATGTCCCGGTGTATCCAGGAAGGTGATCTTTTTACCATCCGGGCGCAAAACCTCGTAGGCCCCGATATGCTGTGTGATCCCGCCTGCTTCGCCGGCCACCACGTTGGTGCTGCGGATGAAGTCGAGCAGCTTGGTCTTGCCGTGGTCGACGTGGCCCATTACGGTCACAATCGGCGGACGGTCAACCAGGTCTTCCGGTTTGTCGGGTTCGTTTTGCTTGATGGCTTCCTGCACCTCGACGCTTACAAATTCGACCTTGTGGCCAAATTCTTCAGCGACAAGGGTAAGGGTTTCCGCATCAAGACGCTGGTTGATGGAGACAAACATGCCGAGCGACATGCAGGTTGAGATAACATCGGTTACCGGCACATTCAACATGGAGGCAAGTTCATTGGCGGTCACAAATTCAGTGACCTTGATGATCCGTTTGCCCTCTTCCATCCGCTCCTGTTCCTGGTGCATCTGCTGACTGACGGCATCACGCTTGGCTTTCCGGTATTTCGATGCCTTTGATTTCCCCGACGGGCTTAAACGGGCCAGCGTCTCCTTGATCTGCTTTTCGATATCCTCACCGGTAATTTCGGTTTTCTGGGTATCCTTTTGTAATTTCTTATCCTTGGCGAGCGTCAGTTTGTGCATGCTCGGGCGGGGCGCTTCGGGAGTGGTTACAGTGACACTGGTACTCGCCGTGCCCTCCTCGCCCTGGCGCTTGATGCGTCTGCGTTTCTTTTTCTTTGATTTGAGGGTCTCATCCGAAGAGGAGGCAACCGGCTGCGGTTTCCGCTTTTCGAATTTCTTGGGTTCCGGGAGCGTCATGGATCCCAGGATGGTTGGCCCTTCCAGGATAATGCGTTCGGTACGTAAAAAGTTGGACTCTTCAACCGGTGGTGCCGGTTTGGGGGGAACGATCACCTCCGGAACTATTTCTGCTGCAGGCTCAGCAACCTCCTTA
>JBAXFZ010000333.1:0-5211 GCA_037139685.1 Bacteroidota bacterium | reverse complement strand
GTATGCAGTACTGTTCGGTGGTTCCAAGGGAAGCGGTGGAATTTTACGGGGCCGATTTTCGCTGCAACCCGGTAGGAACAGGACCCTTTATGTTTAAAATGTGGAAAGAGGGGGTGAAATTGGTCCTGCTTAAAAATCCTGCATACTTTGAAACTGAAAATGGTGCCAGGCTTCCCTATCTTGATGCGGTTTCGATATCTTTTGTTCCTGATAAACAATCCTCCTTTCTCGAATTTATCAAGGGAAACCTCGATTTCATTTCGGGTATTGACCCCACATACAAGGATGAACTGCTTACCCGTGACGGTAAACTCCAACCCAAATACAAATCAAGGATCAAACTGGTTTCGCAGCCTTACCTGAACACGGAATACCTGGGATTCATGGTCGGCAAACCTGCAGAGGCAAAAATGATTTCGGTCACAGGGGATAAGAGAATACGGCAGGCCATCAACATGGCCTTTGACAGGAAAAAAATGATCAGGTACCTTCGAAACAACATAGGGACGCCCGGTTACCAGGGAATAACTCCGAAAGGGCTTCCTTCATTCGATTCCGGCAGGGTTTTTTATGATTACGATCCTGAAAAGGCCCGTCAGCTGCTTGCGTCGGCAGGTTACCCCGAGGGCAGGGGATTACCGCCCATAGTCCTGACATCCACTCCCGACTACCTTGATCTCTGTAAATACATGCAACACCAGGTCGCCAACATCGGGATTGAGATGAAAATTGAGGTGAGCCCCCCCGCCGCAGTCAAGGAGATGAAGGCTGAGGCAAAACTGGCCTTTTTCAGGGCCTCCTGGATTGCCGATTACCCGGATGCCGAGAATTACCTCTCTATGTTTTATTCCAGGAACTTCTGTCCGCAGGGGCCCAACTACACCCATTTTTCAAACCCGGAGTTTGACCGCCTGTATGAAAAATCGATGGCAACCGTGAACGATTCGGTCAGGTTTCAATATTATCGCAGGATGGAAAAGATTATGATGGAGGAGGCCCCTGTGATTGTTTTGTATTATGACCAGGTATTAAGGTTTGTGCAGAAAAATATCGAAGGATTGGGCAGTAACCCGATGAACCTGCTGAGCCTGAAACGCGTTAAAAAGTCAGGATAAGACCGTCATAGGCCAGTTTCACGTTTGACGGCAATTCCCGGCTCACCTCTTCGTAGCTCCCCATCTGGTGGCTGATATGAGTCAGGTAGCCTTGTTCAGGCTCCATTTCCTTCATAATGGCAAGCGCCTCCTCAAGGTTGAAATGCGAATAGTGCTTTTGTTTTCTGAGCGCATTGAGAACCAGGATTTTTGAGCCCCTGATCTTTTTCTTTTCAGCTTCCGCTATTTCAACTGCATCTGTTATGTAAGTAAAATCCTTGATCCTGTATCCAAAAACAAAGTTATGGTTGAAATGCCTGGCCTTAACGGGGATGACCTCCTGCCCGCTGACATTAAAGGGGTGATTGGTGACTGTATTCAGGTTGATTTCGGGAACACCGGGATAGGGCTCCTTTTCGAATGCATATGAAAACTCCTTCCTTACTATCTGCTGGACCTTGCGTGTGGCATAAACCTCTGCCGGTCTTCTGTTGATATAATTGAAAGCCCGCACATCATCCAGCCCCCCGAGATGATCCTTGTGCCCGTGGGTAACCAGGATGGCGTCGATTGACCGGATATCGGCCCTTAGCATTTGCTGGCGGAAATCGGGACCGCAGTCAACGATAAACCGCCGGTGGTCTGATTCAATTGCAATGGAAGAGCGCAGGCGCTTGTCACGCGGATCAGCCGACCTGCACACGCTGCATTCGCAGGCAATAACCGGCACTCCTTGTGATGTTCCTGTACCGAGAAAGGTAATTTGCATATTCTGGCATTTGTGCAAAGATAGCCTCTATGTGTATTGAAAACGGAAATGGCTCCCCGCAAATTTTGTATATTATTAACATTTGCCCCATACTTAACAGGAATGCCCTGCGTTTAGAAGTTATTCACCTGATTATTGTAAGGTTCAGTAGTATTCATTAACTTTGCATAATCAGTTTCTTTTATTAATAACTGAAAATTATGTTTCAAAATATCAGGATAAAAATTGGACAGTATTATTACAGAAAAGAACAAACACATGCAGACCGCCATTGCAAAATGACCAACCTGCAGGATGCCAGGCGAATCGGGATTCTTTACACACTCGATGATGTGCCTGATTATGACCGTGTATCGGAGTTCGTGTCACAGTTGCAAGGCAAGCACAAGGAGGTAAAGGCATTGGGGTTTGTGAATAATAAGAACCTTATCCAGCGGTTTTTACCCAAAATATCCTACGATTTCTTCTCAAAGCGGGACCTTACGTGGTTTTACAAACCCATCCATACCCAGGTAAAGGATTTCATTGAAAAGGAATTTGACCTGCTGATTGACCTGAGTCTCCATGACAGTTTTCCCCTTAAATATATCTCCGGACTCTCCAAGGCACTTTTGCGTGTCGGTAAATTTTCGGAAGAAAATACCGAATATTATGATCTTATGATCGACATGAAACATACAATGACCTCCGATGAGTATCTCGGGCATATCCAGCATTACCTCTCAATCATCAACACCCATGCGAAAAGGTTATAATAAATTCAAAGGGACCGGCATTGCAATTGTGACCCCCTTTAAGAAATCGGGAGCAATTGATTTTGAGGCCTATGAAAAGATTGTAAATCATTCAATCGGGGGAGGTGTTGATTTCATCGTGGTGCTCGGTACAACCGGGGAATCGGCGACTGTTACAAAACACGAGAGAAAAGCGCTCATCGATCACTCGGTCAGCGTGATCAACAAAAGAGTCCCGCTCGTTATCGGGATCGGTGGAAATAATACAAACGATGTTGTGCTTTCGATACACGCCACACTGTTCCAGGGCGTTGATGCAATTCTTTCTGTATGTCCCTACTATACAAAGCCGCAGCAGGAGGGCATTTACCAGCACTATAAAATTATTGCGGAAGCCAGCCCTGTCCCGGTTATCCTGTATACCGTCCCCGGCCGTACTGGCAGCAACATCTCCGCTTCAACCACGCTGCGCCTGGCAAACGACTGCCCGAACATCGTCGGGATCAAGGAGGCATCAGGCAATTTTGACCAGATCTTCCAGGTGATTAAAAACCGTCCGGATGATTTTCTCGTATTATCGGGCGATGACGGGCTGACACTCCCGCTGTTAGCGGTGGGAGCCGATGGTGTTATCTCGGTGACGGCAAACGCCTGGCCAAAGGAGTTTTCGGAAATGGTTAACCTCGGATTAGCCGGCAAATTTGCCCTGGCCAGCACCCTGCATTACAAACTCATCGATTTTACGAATGCCCTGTTTGCAGATGGGAGCCCGGCCGGAATCAAAGCAGCCCTGGAAATTAAGAACCTGTGCGGCAATTATCTCAGGTTACCCCTCGTTCCTGTGAACCAGGAGGTATATAACCGAATCAAACAACTAACCGACCAATTGAATAACCTATGAAAAACCTTCACTTTTCAGTTGTTTTCATACTTCTTGTTTCATTATCCTGGTCCTCGGCGGCACAGGTGGATAACAGGCAACAAATTGACAGGCTGTTCGGCAACAGCAAGGAGGTCTATTTTAAATGAAGGATGCATGACCGGGAAGATGTTCATGCTCTGACTCAAATTATCTCTATTGATAATGTGAAGGGAAAAGATCTCTACGCCTATGCAAACATGAAGGAATTTTCTGAATTTCTTAAGTTAAACCTCGACTACACGATTCTACCCCACCCGGGAACCCTTCTCAGTGCACAGGAGCTTAACCCCTATGGTACGACCGACAGGCCGTTGAATACAGTCACATGGGACGCCTATCCCACCTATGAACAGTATGTAAGCTATATGGTCGGTTTTGCAACGGCGCATCCTGCCATCTGCAGGCTCGACACGGTAGGCAGTACGATACAGGGGAGGTTGATCCTTGTGGTCAAGATAAGCAAGAATGTCGGTGTTGACGAGGCAGAACCCGAGCTGCTGTATACATCAAGCATCCATGGTGACGAAATAACCGGTTATGTTCTGATGCTTCATCTGATTGATTATCTGCTCTCCGGTTACGGAACCGATCCGGCCATAACGAATATGTTAAATACAACGGCGATTTTCATTAACCCGCTGGCCAACCCCGATGGTACCTACAACGGGGGTAACGGCAGCGTATTTGGCGCAGTTCGGTATAATGCAAACGGGATAGACCTGAACCGCAATTTTCCTGATCCCAAGGTTGGCCAGCACCCCGACGGCAATGCATGGCAGGTGGAAACCCAGGCCTGGATGGATTATGCAAGTGCGAACCATTTTAATATGAGTGCCAATTTTCATGGTGGTCATGAAGTTTTCAACTACCCTTGGGATACATGGGCAAAACTGCATGCAGATGATTCATGGTGGCAGTTTGTTGGCAGGGAATGGGCCGATACGGTTCATAAATATGGCCCCGCTGGTTATTTTACCGATGAGAATAACGGGATAACCAATGGTTATGCCTGGTATGAAGTGAACGGCGGCAGGCAGGATTATATGAATTATTTCCACAATTGCCGTGAAGTGACGGTTGAGCTTACAACTACCAAGCTGCTTCCTGCCAATCAGCTGATAAATTACTGGAATTACAATTACCGTAACTTTCTCAACTATATCAAGGAGACAAACTATGGTTTCAACGGGATTGTCACGGATACGGTAACCGATCAGCCGCTTGCCGCAAAGGTTTATATCTCACTTCATGACAAGGATTTTTCGGAAGTTTATTCAACACTTCCATCCGGATTTTATGCCAGGCCCATTTATGACGGCAGCTATAATGTCACCTTTACGGCTCCGGGTTATTTCCCGAAAACCATTCAAAATGTTGCCGTCACCAAACGGAACACCACACACCTGAGTGTTCAGCTAAAGCCGCTTACCTATGACATGCAGGACAAGGTTGTCAATTCGGTCCTTGTTTATCCGAACCCGAGTACAGGCAGTTTCAGGCTGGTATTACCCGATAGCCCGGTCAACCCATCCTGTTCGTTCCAGGTAATCAACACCCTGGGTAAAATCGTTTATTCGTCTGAAATTAACCTGGAACAGGGAAAGAAAACCGTAGATATCAGTATTCCCGATATCTCCGCCGGTCTCTATTTTCTCAAGTTTAACTCGGGATACAGGATTTACCTTGATAAGC
>JBAXFZ010000332.1:0-5242 GCA_037139685.1 Bacteroidota bacterium | reverse complement strand
TCCTTCAAAGTAGGAGATACGGTCAAACTCGGCTATGTCGACCAGAGCCATACAGCCATTGACCCGGAAAAAACAGTGTTCCAGGTAATTTCCGGCGGAGCCGAAAATATGCAGATCGGTGGCCGTACCTTGAGCGCACGCGCTTACGTAGCCCGGTTTAACTTCAGCGGGGCCGACCAGGAAAAAAAATGCGGTGTGCTGTCGGGAGGTGAGCGAAACCGTCTGCACCTTGCCCTTACATTGAAGGAAGAGGCCAATGTCCTGCTTCTTGACGAACCTACCAACGATATTGATGTAAACACCCTGCGCGCCCTCGAAGAGGGTCTTGAAAATTTCGCCGGCTGTGCGGTCATCATCTCCCACGACCGCTGGTTTCTCGACCGTGTAGCCACTCATATCCTGGCTTTTGAAGGGGATTCTCAAATCTATTTCTTTGAAGGTTCCTATTCCGATTATGAGGAAAATAAGAAGAAACGACTGGGCGACGACGAACCAAAAAGGATCAGGTACAAGAAATTAAAAGGCTGACATAAATTATTTTATAGCCACCATATCCAGCAACTTCCGGGGAACTTCCATCCCGCTCATTTGCATTTTCCGTACCAGCGCCACTGCAGAATCCTGCTGCCCCAGCTTGATATATACCATGAGGAGATTGTTGTGCGCCTGAACATTTTGAGGCTCAAGTCTGATCTGCATCCTGAGGTTCATGGCCGCACTGTCGGGTTTGTTCTCAAAAAAACAGGCCTGGGCGATCAGGGAATAGGCTTCGGCATTGCCTTCAGGAGATATTTTCAGACCCTCTGACATATATTCTTTTACCCTGGTATAGTCTTTCTGCTGATAGGCAATCTGCCCCAGCAGGAAATAGTTGTCGGGCACTTTTGCCGAAGCCAGCGTCAACTCCTTTTTAAGAAACTTTTCTGCTTCCGCGTAATTCTTGTTGTTAAAAGCGACTTTCCCGAGATACAGGTTGATATCTTTTAAGGTGGGGTCGATCGCATAGGCTTCCCTGAACAACCTTTCCTGTTCGGCCTCATCCCTTACCCATGTAGCCTTCATTTCAAGCGAATAGGCATTACCGGGCGATTCTACCACTGCCCTGCTCCAATAGGCAAGCGGGTCTTTAAAATAATCTACCCTGATAAAACTCATCGCCCCGAACCCCAGAATGACCAGCCCAAACACGAGGTATTGCTGCCATTCCGAAAGTTTCCCGGAAAATAAAAACGTCTGGCTCAACACCAGGAGTATGCCAATCATGGGAATATACAAACGGTGCTCATACACGAGGTCGTTGAATATTTTCGGGACCGCGAGTACGGGAAGCAGAAAGAGAAGAAACCAGAGGATGCCCAGAATTGTCAGCGGCTTGCGAAAACTCCCTGAAAAAAATACAAGCGCAATGGTCACTGCAATGGCAAGGATTCCCCAAACCATCGATATTTCATTAACCTGAGGATGTACCGACAGGTTGACCGGGAAAAATATTTTACCAAGATATTGCGGAAATGCCGGGATACGGCTTATTGCGGATTCAATCATCTCGCGTACCGGAAATTTGTTCCCCGACTGCTTGACGGCAGACTCCATAAAAAACCAGAAGAAAATGGTGGCGCCCCATCCGATGGACAGAAAAACCAATGGTTTCCCGGAGGTTTTGATCACAAACAGGAGGATAAAAAATGTAAGCAGCGGTATGATAATGGCAGTTTCCTTGGTGAAAATGGCCAGAAGAAAAAACACTAGTTGAAGAACAAAATCCTGCCATTTCCTTCGCAATGCATAGTTAATCGTAAAGATCATACCTGTCAGGAGAAAGATCATGAGTAACATGTCATTGCGCCCGGGAATCCAGGCAACGGTCTGGGTGAGCACCGGGTGCACGGCAAAAACAAGCGCCAGCACAAGGGCGGGAGTTTCACCCAGTTTGATTCTGTGCAGGAACAGGTACAGCAAACAAACCGAAGCGATATGGAAGAGCAGGCTCATCAGGTGATAGCCCCAGGGGCTCACCCCGAAAAGGTGATTTTCGATGATCATATCGATCAGGAAAACAGGACGGTAGTAGGAGTCGTTTTTCGGAACAAAGAGTCCCTGGCTGAAGGCGCTGAAGATGTTGCCCAGGTGCTGGTTGAAACCGGCATGGTCGATCACGAAAAACTGGTCGTCGAGTGCGGTGAAATCGAAGAAGACGATTTTTGCATATAGCACCAGCGGCACAATTACCAGCCACAGGTATGGCGATTGCAGGAAAAGCCGCGGCTTCAATGTTGTCCCGGCCTGCTTTTTTATCGCAGATGGGGACTGATGGCGGTGCTTATGCTGAACCTTTTTCACAAACTGGATTTTTGATCATTCTAACCTGCCTGGTTTGTATTTATACAAGCTGCAGCTTTCGGTAACATACACCGCAACAAAATCCTCCTTCAATATTTTATAGAGCGACGAAAACCAATCCTTCGAGGGATCGATCTGCCCCACGACGAATACATAGTCAACCCTCGAAACGGCATGTCCGGGTGTGATGCCGAAATTCATATAGCTTCCGGGTTTGGCAGGATCGCCAAGGTAACTGTCGGGTTTCGATTTATCATTCCATTTCACCGGGAAATACCCGCTTACGCATTCGTAGTTGTTGATCATTACCAGGGGTTTGTCCACTGCAATGTAGTCTACAAAATGGCCGGTAAACCAGTTATCCATGCAATAAACCGGCAGCACCAGGCTGTTGGGGGGGACAAAATCGGCAGCCTTGTTGCAGGAAACGGCAAGTTTGTTGAGGTCGATAATGCCGGGGGTGTAGATGCGGATGAGCACGGTGTTCACCAGGCACCCGGCCATGGCCGCGGCGAGCCCTATCCACCACGGGATCCTGAATGTCGATATCCAGAGAAAGGCAACCAGGAAAAAGATGAAGCCGATCCTGAGATTGGTGTAGCTGGCGGTGCCGTATGCATCGGGGAGGGTAAAATAGAGGGCAAGAATTACCGCCATGGATGCGAGCAGCCACCAGAAAGCTGTAGCCGGAAGCATCGGCATCCCTGTGTATTTCATCTCTTTTTGCCGTGTGAAAAGGCCGCGGAAAAGCCGGAAAACAAAGAAACCCAGCCCGGTCGCAATAACCAGCAGCAAAAGGTAGAAGATGAGGGTTGTAATTTTCCCTTCAGTGACCTGGTTGAAGGAGATCAGCGGCCGGACGGTCACCAGGAAATCAAACAGCACCTTGCGGGGAATAAAGGTAATGTCGCGTGTGCCGGGGCGGGAGTAAAAGAAATAGACGAATAGCAGGAGGGGGACGATGGCTGCAACGGATATTACGGCAGTTTTCTTCAGGAAGGATGCCAGGATGCTTTTCAGGTCTGACTTTTTGCATATTAACAGGGCAATGGCCTCCGTGATGATATGGAGGGATACCAGGATGAGCATCAACCCGAATACAACGATATGTGACAAATAGGTCAGGTAAACCAGCAAAACAACCGAGAGTATCTTTTTGGCATTCCATGGCCCGTTACCGTTCCGAAGCCAGTAGTTCAGCGCGACCAGGAAGAAGAGCACGGCCATGCAGAAATTAAAGAAGCCGAAGAAGAAAAACATGGAGTGGGTGAAGGGGAAGATGAGGAAGCTGAAAAGATGGTTCTTCGGGGAGATGGTCTGGATGAGGCTGCGGAAGGCAAAGGGTATCCCGGTAAGAATGACCAGGATCAGTATTTTTTCGGCCAGGAATGCCGGCATGACAAGGGTCATGATGGATATGGCCAGGTGAGCCGTCCAGTTGGGAACGGGTTCGGGATTGATCATGAAAAACCGGCTGAACGCGGCGTTGTGGTGGAAGATCAGCTGGCTGATGATGTTGGAATTGGCAAGGTGCGAGGCGCCGTCCATGCTGGGGAAAAACCTGGTTGCGACAAAGGGAAGCAGGTTTAGGATGGTGACGGTTGTGAAGATGAGTAACTCGGCTCGCTGCCATCGCTTGGAATTCTCCATAGGTGAGATCAGGATTAATGTAAAAATCCGCAAAGTGCGCCCCTGCAGTCAGCAAAGATAAAACTAATGTTTCACCGGTTCAACCAATTGATAAATTTATGCCTCGGTCTGGAACATCAGGTAATCGCGGATCAGCGGAATTTCTGCTGCCGGTATCCCGTTTTTCACAAGGAAATGGGCATCTTCGTCGAAAGCCTCCATAAGGGCGGCACGGCCCGGGACCGACAACAACAGGCACTGGCGGTAAAGCGCGATGGCCTCCTTCCGCTGGCCCAGGCACAGCCTTACATGCGCGGCATTCATCAGGTCGTAGGCTGAGGGATTTGGCGAGAGTCCGAAGATCTGTGCGTAGATTTCAAGAGCCAGTTCAGGTTTTCCAAGAATGAACTGGCAGTAGGCGATCGGCCGGAGAACCTTGAGATTGTCGGGTGAGAAAAATCTCAGTTTGGCATACTGGTGCAGGGCCTGTTCGTAATCTTTGAGGTTCAGGTAGCATTGCCCGATCTGCAGTTGCAGCTGTATATCTTCCGGCTGAATGGATGAGGCATCTTTAAAATAGACCAGCGCCTGTTCGTAATCCTTGAGCTTCAGCGAGCACCAGGCCAGTTTTCGGAGGATCCACAACCTGTCGCCGTCAAAAAGCTCAGCTTTCCTGTAATATTCGATCGCTTTTTTAAACCTGCCGGTCTTCTGGAAGCAATAGCCGATTTTTTCAAAATATTCACTGTGGGGCCCGTTGCGCTCCATGATATCTTCATATACATCTATCGCTT
The DNA here is from genome assembly GCA_037139685.1 of Bacteroidota bacterium. Taxonomy (GTDB): domain Bacteria; phylum Bacteroidota; class Bacteroidia; order Bacteroidales; family FEN-979; genus CAIVAT01. The sequence goes on along the minus strand of JBAXFZ010000332.1, from coordinate 479 downwards.
CGTGGAAATGGTCTTTGTCGAAATGGAAAGATGCCAGTTTCTCAATAAAGCCGGGGCGTTCAAAATAGGTTTTGTAAAATGAGAGGTTGTTAAAGCGGATCTTGCGTTTGAATATGTCATCAAATTCGAGGCGCGAGGGGTGAAGCTTGAAAAAGCGGTAGAGATCCTGGATGTACTGGATGAAGACCGAGTTGGAGGCCAGCGACTGGTCGAGGACCTGCTCTTCGGAGGCCATCTCCTTCATCTGGGCGAATTCAGCCTCGAAGTTGGTGACGATCATACTGCGTTGCTGGTCGGGGATGGCCCTGAAATTGATTGCAAATGAGTATTTGTCGGAATTGCATATATAAAAGGCCTTCTCGAGGCTTTCAAGCAGCCGGGCATTGATATCCCCTGCATCTGAAAAGCTCCTGCTGATCTCGGAATGATCGCGGTGAAAGGGAACAAACCAGTTGCTCATGGCATTGAAAAAATCAAAA
>JBAXFZ010000331.1:0-5245 GCA_037139685.1 Bacteroidota bacterium | reverse complement strand
TGTAGACAATCCTGAAAGCCTCTGTTATCGGGATATGACAGCGATGGAATATGGTATGAGCCGTTGCCGACTCCTCGTGCTTGCAACGCGTGCAGCGACGTGCAAAGGGTGTTTTTCCCTTGCAAAAATTGTCATGCCCGCACTTCCTGCAGATAAACCCATTCGCCCACTTTTGGTCAGCAATGAAATTCAAACACTCTTCAATTGTTGAGAAATTGGCGGTAAACAAATCAATATCAATATGTTTAATATTTATAGTCATCCTGTTGTGTAAAATTCTACTGCAAAATTAAAAATTTTAGTGGTATTTATGCGATTTATAATTAATTTATTTTTTATCTTTGCACCGTCAATAAAAATTGTACAAATGAAAAAACTACTTTTTATTTTCATATGCCTGGGATCGCTTTCAATGTTCGCCTGCAGTTCTGCCCCGGGTAATGAAAAAACCGCCGGTGAAAACAACGATGGCCAGGTTGTTAACCTCACGGCCGCATCGTTTCAAAAACTGGTCTGGGATTATAAAAGCAGTCCCCAAAACTGGGTTTTCAGCGGGGAGCAGCCATGTATCATCGATTTTTATGCCGACTGGTGTCGTCCCTGTAAAATGGTTGCCCCTATCCTGGCTGAACTTTCTTTAGAATATAAGGGAAAGATCAGGATATATAAAGTGAATACTGATGAGCAGCGGGAACTGGCCGGGTTATTCAATATCAATTCGATTCCTGCCGTGATGTTTATCCCAAAAAACGGGAAACCGCAGATGTCGGTGGGTGCCCTCCAGAAAACCGCCTATAAAGATATGATACAGAATATTTTGTTACCCAAAACCGAAACAACCAGGTAGCGGTCATGAACAGCATGAAAAATCATTTTTTATTACATGCAAATTGCCAAAAACAGATAATCAATAATTGACTGATCCCCATTTAATATTTATTCCTTAAAATAATTCTTATGGTTGATGATTTGACAAAACAGGCGTTCATTGAGAAGGTCTTTAATTTCGACCTGAATGAGGAGTGGAAATTCGAAGGTGAATTGCCCTGCATGATTGATTTTTATGCCGACTCGTGCGGTCCCTGCAAAATGGTGGCTCCGATCCTGGAAGATCTTGCAGTTGAATACAGTGGAAAAATAAACATCTATAAAATTGATACAGAGGCCGAGCAGGAACTGGCCGGGGCATTTGGGATCCGGAGTATTCCTTCGATGCTCTTCGTGCCGATGAATGAACAACCGCAGATGTCGGTTGGCGCCCTGCCAAAGGACTCCTTGATACAGGCCATTGGTGATGTACTGCTTAAGGAAAAGGAGAACTAGATCTCGTCAGCCGGCACTAATAATCATATTCTGTTTTATGATCATATGGGTGGCAAAGATTCCGTAATTTCACAGGCAGGATAACCCTTCGTTCAATGCCTATACTGATTGAAGTTGCATACATGCCACCCGTAAGCTACATGGCTGAAATCGTGAATGCCGGAAGCATCATAATCGAGACGTGTGAAACATATAAAAAACAAACCTTCCGGAACCATTGCGCCATTTATGGACCAAACGGGAAACAACTCCTCAGCATCCCAGTTGTCAAAGTAAATGGTAACCACACCCTGACAAGGGATATCCGGATTTCGGATCATCAGCCCTGGCAGAAAACACACTGGCGTTCGATTGAAACGGCGTACAACAATTCGCCGTTTTTCCTTTTCTACCAGGATCACCTCGCCCCCTTTTACGAGAAAAGGTTTGGCTTCCTGATCGACTTTGACCTGCAGCTGACAGAGGTTCTCCTTTCAATGATGCATATCTCCTGCGGGTTCCAGAAAAATGATGCGTATGAAAAAACTCCTGCCGGCGTTACTGACTGCAGAAACAGCCTGACGGAGAAATCTGCCTTTGAAAAGCGGTCATATCCGCACTACACACAGGTTTTTGAGCCCTGCCACGGATTTATTCCAGGGCTCAGCATTATCGATACACTCTTCAACCTTGGCCCTGAAACAAGAAGCTACCTCGATTCGCTCGGATAGCCAGGGTTTTTTCTGCTTTCTTTCCTGTTAAAGGATTTCCGCTCCTTTTTTTTTATTATCTTTGCCTTAATTTAATCTAAATTAATTGGCAACCCTGCTCGAACTGCAACAAGGTGAATCAGGTCTGATCACGAAGGTGAAAGGCCGCGGTGCATTTCGTAAACGCATTACGGAGATGGGGTTTGTTAAGGGCAAAGAGGTTACCGTCATCAAAGCCGCACCGCTCCAGGATCCGATTGAATATAAAATCATGGGATCTCATGTCTCGCTGAGGCAAAGCGAAGCTATGCTCATCGGGATACAATCTGTTTCCGAACAACTGGAGAAGGGTTTCATTCAGGATGTCAACCACTACAACGGTACAATCGAAGAGGAGTCGCAGCGCCTCGAAGCTTCTGACAAAGGGCGTATTATTGATGTTGCCCTTGTAGGCAATCCAAACTGCGGAAAAACGACCCTTTTTAACTTTGCATCAGGTTCCCATGAACGGGTTGGAAATTTCAGCGGCGTTACAGTCGATTCCAAGGAGGCGAAATTCCGGCAGTCGGGCTATCTCTTCAACATCACCGATCTTCCGGGGACCTATTCCCTTACAGCCTACTCCCCTGAAGAACTGTTTGTCCGCAAACACATCATGGAGAAAGTCCCTGATATCGTTGTAAATGTGGTGGATGCCTCAAATATTGAAAGGAACCTTTACCTTACGACGCAGTTAATCGACATGGATATCCGCGTGGTGATCGCGCTGAACATGTACGACGAATTCGAGAACCAGGGACACAGGATTGATTACAGCTCCCTCGGGCAGCTGCTTGGCATTCCGGTCATCCCCACCATTAGTTCCAGGGGTTTCGGGATCCCCGAACTATTCGACCGCCTAATCGAGGTTTATGAAGACCGCGACCCCATCCTGCGGCATGTTCACATCAATTACGGCAGTGAGATCGAGAGATCGATCCATAAAATCCAGGATGTCGTCTGGCACGACAAATCACTCACCGACCTTATCTCCTCACGTTATATCAGCATAAAATTGCTGGAGAAGGATGCCGAAATGCAGGCTTCACTTCAGATGTCGTCACAATACGCAACCATCTGCAATGTAACTGACAAGGAGATCAGCCGGCTTGAATCCATTTTCAAGGAGGATTCCGCCACCCTGATCACCGATGCCAAATATGGCTTTGTAGCCGGGGCATTAAAGGAGACCCTTACACCCACCGAGGTGGAGGCCCCGGCCAAAACAACCAGCGAACTGATCGACACTGTATTAACCCATAAATGGCTTGGTTTCCCTGTATTTATTCTTTTCCTGTGGATCATGTTCCAATCGACCTTTTCAATCGGTGAATATCCCAAACACTGGATCGACCTGTTTGTAGCATGGTTTGGAGGTCAGATCAGCCTCCTCCTCCCTCCAGGCCCGGTCAAGGACCTGGTCGTCGACGGGATCATCAACGGGGTTGGAAGCATCATTGTATTCCTGCCCAACATCCTGATTCTCTTCTTCTTCATCTCCCTTATGGAAGATACGGGTTACATGGCCCGGGCGGCATTTATCATGGATAAACTGATGCACAAAATGGGGTTGCACGGGCAGTCGTTTATTCCCCTTATCATGGGCTTCGGCTGCAATGTACCGGCCATCATGGTAACCAGGACCCTAAAAGACCGCAATGACCGTTTGCTTACAATGCTGATCAACCCCTTTATGTCGTGCAGCGCCCGTTTGCCGGTTTACATACTGATTTCCGGGGCAATTTTTCCCGGCCATGCCGGGACTGTGATTTTCGGGCTTTACATGACGGGCATTATCCTGGCTGTACTGATATCACTTGTTTTTAAACGAACCCTGTTTAAGAGCAAGGAGGCACCCTTTGTCATGGAACTCCCGCCTTACCGGATGCCCACCTTCCGGGTGATCATGCGTCATATGTGGGAAAAAGGCCGGCAATACCTGCAAAAAATGGGAGGGGTTATCCTGATTGCCGTGGTCCTGATCTGGGCACTCGAATATTTCCCTGCCGGAAGTAACGCTACTCCTGAAGCCCGTCTCCAGAGTTCATACATCGGGATGGTGGGAAAATCAATTGAACCGGTCATCGCACCCCTGGGCTTCGACTGGCGCATGGGGGTCAGCCTGATCACGGGCGCTGCAGCCAAAGAGGTCGTGGTAAGTACCATGGGTGTTCTTTTTGGTTCATCCCATTATCACCAAAAGGAGGTTCCGGTTACACTGGGGACCAGGTTGCAACAGGCAACTTACCATGACGGGCCCCGGATGGGCACAAAACTCTTCACCCCGCTGGCAGGCATATCCTTCCTCCTGTTCATCCTGATCTATATGCCCTGCGTGGCCGTGGTAGCTACTGTTAACCGTGAATCGGGGAGCAGGAAATGGGCCCTGTTTCTGATCACCTATACAACCATCCTGGCCTGGATATTGTCATTTGCAGTGTTTCAGCTGGGCAGCTTAATTTTCACATGATATGGAATGGCAGTCAATCATCGTCGGATTAATTATTCTGGGTGCAGCAGCGCTCACGGCTTTAAGGTTGTACCATTTTTTCGCCAACCCTGCACACAAATGCGAAGGATGCAGCGGATGTTCGCTTTCAGATCTTAAACGTGACATCGGGGCAGGAAAGAAAGAGTTGAAAACCTGAAGACGATTTCCCTCGTTCTCCCCTTTTATGCGGAAGGTCCGATTGCCGGTTTTCCTTAAAATCTTTTATTTACCTTTGCGCCAAACCAATAATGTAAAAAATGGAATTTGGCATTTGTCTTTCTAGCCTGATCCCGGTGAGGTTTGAACCGGCACACAGATCAGAAATGGTAACGCAGGTATTGTTCGGCGAACTATACCGGGTTGTTGAAAAGGAGAGCTCCTGGGTAAAGATTCAACTGGTTTATGACAATTACGAAGGCTGGATACAGATGCTTCAGGCCAATTACATTGATGAAGCTGAGTTTCACCGGTTAGCCGGTTCCGAAACACAAATGACAAATGACCTGGTTCAATTACTGGTAAACGAAACGAAAAACACCATGATCCCGATCCTGCCCGGGAGTTCACTTCCCGCGCTGGAAGGCCAACGCCTGACGATTGGCAGCGATGTATACCTGTATGAAGGATCCGTTGCCGACCCAACAGAGCTTATTAACATGACCGGGGCTCTCAGGGCATTGAAAATCAGGCAGTAAATTGCAGA
>JBAXFZ010000330.1:0-5259 GCA_037139685.1 Bacteroidota bacterium | reverse complement strand
GTGAACCATGGTGCTTTTATCAACAAAACCAACGGTTGCGGCTGTGCTGAAGGTAACACCTGCTCCTCTTCTTTGCTCACTGCCGGCAGCTTTGGTCCCTTTTTTCGTTGTGATCATGATAACGCCGTTTGCAGCACGTGATCCGTACAATGCAGTTGCGGCAGATCCTTTCAGAACGTTGATCGATTCGATATCCTCAGGGTTGATGTCGGAGGCAGCATTGCCATAGTCGTAACCTGTTCCGGCCTGTGCTTGCGAACGGGTGTTCGTAACGTCATTGTTTACAGGAACCCCATCGATAACAAAAAGTGCCTGATTGTCGCCTGTCAAGGATTTGTTCCCTCTTAAAAGGACGTTGGTTGATCCGCCGATGTTGGTGGTTGACTTAACCTGCACCCCGGCAACTCTACCAGAAAGGGAATTGACAAAATTGTCAGTTTTTGACATGTTAATCTGATCCCCTTTTACTTCCTGGGTCGCATAACCAAGTGATTTCTTCTCACGCGGAATACCAAGAGCCGTTACAACAACTCCTTCGAGTTCCTGAACGCTGGGTTGAAGAACAACATTGACCACATTGTCAGTGCCAAGCTTTAATTCCTGGGTAACCATCCCAACATAGGAAACCAGAATGACTTCTTTATCCTTTGGCACGGTGAGGGAGAATTTTCCGTCGATGTCGGTAATTGTTCCGACAGCAGTGCCTTTAACGAGGACAGTAGCACCCGGAATGCCGGTGCCATCATCAGAACTCGTGACCTTGCCCGAAATTGTACGTTGGGCATGGGCAACTTGCAACCCTATGAAAAGCATAAGGGCAAGGAAAATAGTAAATTTTCTCATACAGTTTGATTTTTGTTAGTAAATGTGTTAATTATCAGTGATCTATCAAAATTCATTCGGGAGTACGGCATTAAATATGCCAACTGAATGGTATATATATGGAGGATTTTATCCAATTTGCTCATTTATTACTGCAAGTTTAAGCAATTGTTTTTATGTAACAAACAAGAAATTAACAAAAAATTAATAATAATTTAACAATGTTGATAAAATAACAGGAAATGCAGTGGTAATGGGGAGAACATAACACCAGGCAAAGTGGATAAGATGCTGTTTGCCAGTAATGTCAGTGAAGCCGCTTGAAAAACAGGCTGAAAAGCAATACCAGGATGAAATAAACGGCCGTTGTCCCGATGGCGGTCTGTGGCTGGAACAGCTGCCAGAGCCCGGCGACAAGCGAGGGAAATACAAGTAACCAGTAGCCGGCTTTCTTTCCATGCCATATAAAAACTGTCCCGGCAAATGCGGCGGAATGCAAAAGGAAACCGGCAAGAAAAAGGAAAAGGAGGGTGCCTGGGTTGTTCTGGTCGTCGGGAATATATAAATGTCTGACCCGCACAATCGTTCCCGAAAAAAAGAGTGTTAAAAAAAAGAGTGCGGAAATGAGTGAAAAATATATAAAGGAGAACATGCAGATGATTGAAAGAAACACCGGACGGGACTTTACCTGCGGTGTTTCTGAACTGGCTGTCCCCTGTGCATCTTCAACCATGCTAAACCATGAATTTAAGGTTCATGCTGTAGAGGAAGATGAAAAGTCCCGAGAAAAGTATGTCGAAAGCGCCTGGACTTGAGAGATGCATAAAATACATCGGAGAAAGGATGAGCAGAATCTGGGATATGGTATAGATGTGAAACCCGGTTTTTTTCATCCGCATCATAAAAACGGCCCCTGCGACGGAACCTGCATATAACAGGGCTGAAATCACAAAAAACAGGGGTTTTACCTCCCGAAGCTGCTCCATTCCCGGCATTTTGAACTTTTCGGCAAACTCCTGGGCAATCTGTACGAACAGATCGTAAAATCCTGCGATCACCAGGCTGGAGAAAAGCTGCATGCCGCTGCCAATGAAGGTCAGGATGCAAAGGGTCGTCAGCATCGTTGTCCTTTTTGGCTGAGCTTCGGGGAGTTGTGGTTGTGTGAGTTCTTCCATTATTTATGCACCAAAATTAGATTTATCGCCACTGTAAACTGCGCTGCCAAATCCAAGGATGGGGATGAATATCCACCGAAGGAAAAAAAGTCCGACAGTAAACCCTGTTCCTTTGCCGAAACTCTTCGACAATCCGTCGAGTGTGATGATGACGATGACAAGATTTACGACAGGGATCAGCAGCAGTAAAATAAACCACCAGGGTTTTCCTGCGATTTTAATTCCGATAAGGAGGTTGTAGACTGGGATGATGGCTGCCCAGCCGGGTTCGCCGGCCTTTTCGAACATGAACCATGTGCCGACAATCTCGATAACTGTCGTGGTGATGGCGAAAATGATGATGGGAATGATCAGGGCCAGGATAAATGGCCAGAAGGGGATCGAATCTGTAATTTCCATGGTTTACAATTTAGGATTAATGATTAACGATTTACAAATTACGAATGACAGGTGAAAGTACGAAAAAAATTAAGATTCCGCTACTGTCATCTGTCATTCGTCATTTTTAATAATTAATTATTCCAGGCTTCCTACCATCTTTTCAACCTCGTTGAGAATTTCGCAGGATTTCACGAGCTCTTTCATCGCATTGTGATCGGGGTAAAGCGGGCGGTCAACTTCGAGGAAGTCGACATATTTTCTGATTACCTCTTTTGCCCGGGTGACACCGGTTCCGAATTTGTATTCCCTGAAATCGAGGGCCTGGGCAGCAGCCATCAGTTCGATTCCAAGGATGCCGTAAGCATTGTCGAGGATCTGGAAGTTCTTCAGGGCGGTATTCATCCCCATCGAAACAAAATCCTCCTGGTCGGCAGCTGCCGGAATCGACTGGATTGATGCCGGGGCCGAAAGTATCCGTTGTTCAACGATCTGCATATCGGCTGTATACTGGCTCAGCATGAGCCCGCTGAACATGCCGGCTCCCTTGGTGAGAAAAGCAGGCAGGCCGACACTCAGGGCAGGATTGTTCAACCGGTTCATCCGGCGTTCGCTCATTACGCTTACCATGGTGACTACGTAACCGGCCATATCCATGGGAACCGAAACTGGAGAACCCTGGAAATTGGCGCCCGAAAGCTGAAGGTTTTCATCCGGGAAAAAGATCGGATTATCTCCCACACCATTCAGTTCGATTTCAACCTGCGAACGTGCATAGGCAAGGGCGTCATGGGCGGCACCGATGACCTGCGGTGTTGAGCGCATCGAATAGGCATCCTGGACTTTGCATTTTACCTTTCCCTCCACGAGGTCGCCCCAGGTAACACATTTAAGGATAGCCGCAGCGCTGCGGACAGCGCCTTTGAACCCACGGATTTCGTGGAGTTTCGGGCTGTATGGGCGCATGTTGGCCTTCATTGCTTCGAGCGACATGGAGGCGGCTATTTCGGCCTGTTTCAGCCAGTTGTTTGCATCGAACAGGTACAGTGCACTCATCGCCGTTAGTACATTCGATCCGTTGATCGTTGCAAGTCCGTCGCGTGCCTGGAGTCCAGGGACAGGAATCCCGGCAAGGTCGAGGGCCTCTTTTCCGCTCATGAGTTTTCCACCGTAATATGCCTGGCCTTCGCCCATCATAAGCAGTGCAATCTGCGACATTGGTGCAAGATCGCCGCAGGCGCCAACCGATCCCTTCTGGCACACCATTGGAGTTACACCCTTGTTAAGCATATCAACCAGGGTCTGGGTGATCTCAAGGCGGGAGCCTGAATTCCCGTGTGCGTGCACATTAATGCGCCCCAGCATGGCTCCCCGTACCCAGTCGAGCGGCATCGGATCTCCAATGCCGGCGGCATGGTTGTAAATCAGGTACTTCTGGAACTCCTTGACCTGGTCGTCGTTCAGAACCATTTCGGAAAATTCCCCGATCCCGGTATTTACACCGTACATGATCTCATGGGCCAGGATCTTGCGTTCGAGCATGGCCCTGCATTTATGAATACGCACGATCGCCTGTGGATCGAGTTCAACCTTTTCGTTGTGGCGGGCAACACGGACTACATCCTCGATGGTTAATCCCGCGCCTTTTATAATAAGTGTCATAGAATTTATTTAAAAATGAAAAAATCAAAAATTACTACCAGTCATTTGCAATAACCTGCATTCCTGCATTCTCTGCATTGCTTTCATCGCCTGCATTGCTTGCATTGAATGCATTGAATGCATTGTTTGCATTCCCTCATTCAGCCCCAATAATCTTGCTTCGGGCACTCAGAATGGCCGTTGACCAGGTTCGTTTTACATATTTCCTTACCATGACAATAATTGTTTTACCTCATCCATCGTGCAGCGTTTCTGATCGCCCGAACGCATATCCTTGATGGCCATCAATCCGCTCTCCATTTCATCTTTGCCGACCAGGATGACAAAGGGAATATTTTTGCGGTTGGCATATTCCATCTGTTTTTTCAGTTTCGCCTGATCCGGATAGATTTCCGATGCGATCTCAGATTGCCTGAGAGCGGCAAGCAATTTCAGGCAATATTTTTCCTCCTCTTTCCCGAAATTAACGAAAAGCACGCGTGTGGCCGCCTGCAGGGTTTCTGGAAAGAGGTTTGATTCATTCATTACATCATAAATACGGTCGGCCCCGAAGGAGATACCCACGCCTGACATCCCGGGCAATCCAAAGATACCGGTCAGATCGTCGTACCTGCCGCCGCCGCATATACTTCCCATGGCGACATCCATGGCCTTGACCTCCAGGATGGTCCCTGTGTAGTAACTGAGCCCGCGGGCAAGCCGGGTATCGAAATCAAATTTGTTGCGGAGATCAAGATCTTTAAGATGCTGAAGGACGACCCGCATCTCCTCAAGCCCCTTCAACCCGATTTCGGAACCGGTGAAAAATTCGGTCAGAACATCAAACTTCTCCTTGATTTTCCCTTCAAGGTTAAGGATTGGCTGCAGTTTTTCAACTGCTTCGTAGGATATGCCGCGTTCGATCAGTTCATCATTCACCTTGTCAAGCCCGGTTTTATCCAGTTTATCCATGGCAACCGTGATATCGGTGAGTTTATCAGGGTACCCGATTACCCCGGCGATCCCTGCCAGGACCTTCCGGTTGTTTAACCGGATCAGCACATTGATTCCCAGTTTTGAAAATACGGCATCAATGATCTGTCCGAGTTCCACCTCATTCAGCAGGGAGTTGCTCCCAATCACATCCACATCGCACTGGAAAAATTCACGGTAACGGCCTTTCTGGGGACGGTCGGCACGCCAGACGGGTTGTATCTGGTATCGTTTGAAGGGAAACACCAGT
>JBAXFZ010000329.1:0-5276 GCA_037139685.1 Bacteroidota bacterium | reverse complement strand
GTCGGTAAACCCGATCACCGCAGGAACAAAGGGAAAATTTGAATTGATGAAGGTGTCGGCATCATTCAGTCCGAGAGCCATGGCATTATAAAAAGCCGTGTTATTTCCGGCATAAACCCACTGGCTTCTCAGTGCCTGCAACAGGGCAGTTGTGTCACTGGTGAAGGGATGAATATTCTCGATCGTGGAGCTGAATTTTATTAATTCAACCTGGTCACTGCCGTTTTTAATCACAGTGAATTTTCCGGCTGCCTGTTCAAGGTCGCCGATATAGTTGGTCATACTTCCTGAATAATCAAGCACGAGGGGTGTTGCAATGTTGCTCCCTGTCTCGTTTAATTTGGAGAATGACCCAGAAGCCACCATGGCGGTATCCTTCGATCCGACGCAGATCTGTTTAATGAAAAAGTTGTATTGGTTGAAATCGGTAAATGGCTTGCCATCCTGGTCGGTGACCGACAGATACAGGTTGACCATTGTACTCTTTAGCCTGGAGAGTTCGATTCTTGGGATACTTGCAATGATCTGTCTTGTAGATGTATCCGACATATTATAATAGGGCTGGGAACCTGGGCCGGGCGAATCATCCTTCTTTTTCTTGCAGCCTGTTATCATACCAAGGCAAAGTATCAGGATAAGGATCAAAAGCCCGGTACATCTGTTCGCAGAAAGGTTGAAGGATCTAATGTTTTTCATGGGAATTTGAATATGTATCCAATCCGGGTCAGGTTCTTCAAGATTAATTTGTAAGAGAATCCAATTTTGCAGTTTGCCGGAAAAAAACCAGAAACTACCCAGTAATCATGATTGCCCGGAATGAAGGCGGGAAAGCCTGCAAACCTATTCAGTCAAAGAATTTGGATGGCTCCATGAAGAAAATTAAATTCAATCAAAACCCAACATAAATAATACCGGAACAAATATATGTGAATATATTCACGATGTCAAGAAAAACAGGGTAAAATTGAAATCAAAAAAGAGGCCGCCCTTTTGGGACGGCCTCTTCATGCTGAAATGATCAAAGATCAGTTGATCTTAATGGAGATCCCAGAAAAGTTTTGTGGAAACAGCGTCACCATGAATGGCGGCTGCGGCTTCGGTATAGTTTGCTCCATTGAGAGTCTGTTCAACAACAGGGTAGGTAAGGCGTAAAGGAATCACCGACTTGGCATCTGCAGGAGCGGCCAGGACCGGGAAATCCAGCATTCTCCATGCTGTCCATGATTCAAAGCCGCGGTTGTAGAGTGCAATCCATTTCTGTTCGCCGATCTTCTGTTGCCATGTTCCGGTTGCAGTTCCATAGGCAACTGTAGGCTGGGCAAGGTAGGCAGTAATGTCGGCGGATGAACCACCCCAGTATTCGATTGAACGGGTGATTGCAGTGCTGTAATGTTCAGCAGCGGTTCCACCAACGGTGAATCCTCTTGCAGCGCCTTCAGCCAGCAGGAATTCGGTTTCGGAAGCGTCAAAAATTGTTGCTTCGAAGGTAGGATCCTGGATTTTGTCGGCCACATGTGAAAACTTGGTGAAGTCGTTCGATGCACCATACTCTCCGCCAACATAAGCTCCGCCATACTGGGTGAAAAACAGGGGGCGTCTAGGATCGTTCAGTGCATTCATCTTGTCAACCAGGGTATTTGCAGCAACAAAGTCATGACGGCCGCTGGCAACCAGGTTTTCATAGATGGGGTTGTCGTTTGGCTGTGATGCCTGGTAGATGAGCTTGGCATTGTCGCCATTGTCGAGGATGACGTGTGATGCAGCCTCTTCAACGGTGGCTTTTGCCAATGCAGGTTCGACGTCAGAAAGAAGCATTCCCATCCTTAATTTGAGTGAATTGGCAAATTTATACCATTGTGGTACGGATCCGCCATACATGTTGTCGTACGCATCCATGCTGGGTGCAGTCTGGTCCATCTTGGCAATGGCAGCGTTTAACCGGCTGATAAGGCTTTTATAAACGGTGAGACCATCATCATATTTAGGTAACAAAACTCCATCCTTCATGGCTTCGCTGTAAGGAACATTGCCGAATGACTCAACGAGTACGCTGAAGGCATAAACCTTCATAACCTCAACGATAGCTAATTTATTGTCCAAAACGGCTGCTTTATCCCCGGGAATCGCACCCTTGGCGGCAATAACCTTTGCTGATTCGTCAAGGTTTTTCAGTACGGCGACATAAAGCTGATTCCAGTGGTTGCCCGGGATCGGCCTTGTTACGATGTCGTAATTGCTTTCGTCGGTATAGGTTGTTTCGGTCCATTGCTGGGTAAACATCCTCCAGATATTGTTGTTCACGTTGGGTGTGGTCATCTGGTCAAACAGACGCTTCTGGGCGGCGGTGAACAATGATTCACCGGGCACCGTGGTAGGATCCTTGATGTTTTTATTCAAATCTTCCAGTTTCGTACAGGACGAAAACACAAGGAGGACCAGGAATATTGAAAATATCTTTTTCATGTTTTTTAAATTAGAAGGTGAGTTTTACGTTAAAGCTAAAATCACGCGTCGACGGCAAAGAACCTGTTGTATAACCTTGCAGGTTACCTGCGCCAAGTCCGGATTCAGGATCTGCGTAAGGTAAGTTCTTGTAAATGATCCACACGTTGGATGCCACAGCCGATAACGTTAAACCGGTGATGAAACCTTTTTTAAACAGGAAGGCATAGGAGAGGGAAATCTGGCGTAACTTAACATAGCTGGCATCGTAAACGAAGGCTTTATTGGGAAGTCTTACATATCCGAATGCGCCGTAGTTGGCTGCAGATAACCTGGTTTTGTTAGGTGTGACGGTACCGTCGGCGTTAACATTTACGCCGGGGTTGATAAATCCACCGCTGTTTGAAGCATAACCGGCAGTTGCGTTTCCAACGATCGGGTCTCTTACAGGGTTGCCCAGGTCGTTCGTATAGGATGTTTCTTTGTACAAACCGGTAGCTAAACCGTAATACATATCGAGTGAGAAGATATCTCCGCCTTTTTGAACGTCAATCAGGAACGACAAAGATATGTTCTTATAGGTAAGTGTGTTCATAATACCGCCTGACCAGTCGGGATTCACATTGCCGATCACATTGTCAGATTTGGCAGTCATCAGGTAGGCACCGTTCGACTTAACAACTTTTTGACCGTCGCGGTAAACATAATCGGTTCCGTAAATAACACCGTAAGGTTCTCCAACCTTGGCATTGATTGTAACACCGCCCTGGAATGAACCTAACTGTAGGTTGTTAACACCCTCTTTCAGGGCGATAACTTTATTCCTGTTCATTGACCAGTTGACACTGACATCCCATTTGAAATTTTTATTCTGGCATGGGGTGGCATGGAGGGCTAATTCAACACCCTGGTTCTGGATTTCACCGGCATTGATAACCTCGGTATAGTATCCTGTACTTGAGGAGACGGGGAGAGGTAAAATCTGGTTGATGGAATTGGTTTTGTACAGGGCAAGGTCAAATCCCAGTCTTCTTCCGAGGAATGACATTTCAAGACCACCTTCAATACTCTTGGTGATTTCGGGCTTCAGGTTCGGGTCTTTCTTGATCGTGGGAACCGTCGTTGAAAGGGCATAGAACGGTGAGTTGACAACATAATTGTCGACCAGCTGGTCAAAAGTGGGGCTGTTACCAACCTGTGCATAATTCAAACGTACTTTACCGAATGAAAGCACCTTGTTCTCGGGAATAACATTTGAGAAGACAAAGCTACCGGCAACTGAAGGGTAATAATAGCTGCTGTTTGCTTTCGGTAATGTTGAGGCATGATCGCGCCTGAGGGTTGCATCAAGGTACAGGTAATTCTTGAAACCCAGAGAAGCACTTCCGTAAACTCCGTCAACACCGACTTTCGAAGCCAGTTCTTTAGGAAGCGGCAACGGACCGGCACTGTTCTGCAGTGAATAGAGATCGGCAATTCTCAAACCGCCGCTGGTGGAGGAGATCAGGCGGTCATAATTTGTCCTTCTCATGTTCATACCTAAAACGGCTTTCAGGTTGAATGATTTAGACAGATCCTTGTTGAAGTTGGCCATAACGTCATAGTTGTATTCGCTGAAGTTGATGTCCCTTCTGAGGTAGCCCGATTTCTGGTCGCTTCTGCCACCGCTGCCGTCGGCCTGTGTGGTACCGATGCCAAAGGTTGCGGCAACGCTGCCGACTGCTCTTCTCTCTTCCTGTAATTCGGCATAAGTGTCAACCGAAAAACGGCCGAAAATATTTAACCAGTCGGTGATTTTATAGGTTGCGCCGAGGTTGCCGATAAAACGGTTTCTTTTATCAGATTCATAGTTCTGGTAACGGGTCCAGTAATAATTGTCCCAGTAAATAGGTTGTGCATCGCTTGGGTCGGCATAGTTCCACGTAACATTGCGTTTTGTCAGGTCGTAAAGATCTTTCAGTTCCTTGACATCCACATTGGTCTGCATCCACTGGCGCATCGATCCGAGAATGTTGTCATTGTAACCTGTTGAGTTACGGCCGGTACCCTTGTTGAGGGAGTAATTTCCAAAACCGGTGACGGTTAATTTGTTGGTTACATTCCATGTTCCGTTCAATGATACATTGTTCTTGATGAGTTCACTGTTCGGCATCAGGCCATTCTGCTTGTAATTGGTGTAGGCCAAACGGTAATTGCCAAGGTGGGAGCCGTTTTCAAGAGAAACAGAATTGGTGAATGTAATGGGGTTCTCAAAGAAGGTGATGGGGCCGTTGGCAGCAGTCTGCCATGGGGTGGCCTTCAGGTAGTTTGGTGACTGGGGGTCAACGGCATCCCACTGGTAAACCGGGGAACCATCAAATTTTGCACCGTAGGAGGCATCTTCCGATGTAACTCCCCACTGGGTCAGATGACTGCCTGGGGTCGAATCGGTTGTAATCGTCCCGTCGGGACTGATGTAACGCATATACCAGTAGCTGCCCGGTCCGTCATAATAATGACCGTAACCTCCGCCGTAATCTTTCTGGTATTCGGGGAATGTTTTCTTATCAACAAAACCAATGGTAATACCTGAATTCAAGGTAACGCCAACACCTCTTTTACCGGAACCGCTTGTGCCGTTTCCTTTTTTGGTTGTGATCATGATGACGCCGTTGGCGGCACGTGAACCATAGAGAGCGGTAGCAGCTGAACCCTTCAGCACGTTGACTGATTCAATATCATCAGGGTTGATGTCGGAAGCAGCATTGCCATAGTCATAACCCTGGCCTGCCTGTTGCTGGCTCACCGAGTTGGTAACACTGTTGTTGACGGGAACACCATCAATAACAAACAGG